>NZ_JAAKEM010000069.1:0-2524 GCF_011039195.1 Dysgonomonas sp. ZJ709 | reverse complement strand
TAGTGTAGGCTAAGCACCCGACGCCGCGCCATATTGCTATGGTCGGTTTTCCAATGCTCGCCTCCGAACCGTACGTACACGTTCCCGCGTATACGGCTCTCCACCAATATATTCAGTCTAAATCGTTCCATAATGGATTTTCTTATGACAAGTACCACATACAGCTATTGTTTTTCGCTGTCTTGCAATCATGTGTTTCTCCCATTCTTCTTTACCTTGAAGATTTTTGAGTTTACGTACATGGTGCATTTCCAGCTTGTCCTTAGCTCCGCACAACTCACATTTTTCAGCTTTTAGCCTGTCTATAAGGCTGGTAGTGCTGGTATGTATCATTATGTTTGGCATATTGTCGACGTTCTTATCCAAAAATGGATTTTGTCGTTTGAAACCTTTATTGTAAAAACACATTTCTTTTTCCTTTCCTACTTTCGTTTTGTACTTCACACAAAAAACGCCGTTATGCATATATTTTTTGCATAGCTTCTTCACTTTCGTGCGATACTTGGCAGCAAAGGTCTTGTACATACTGTATTCCATAATGTACCCGAAGTTTGACATTTGTTTGGAACAATTCTTGGCAATTCCAAAATAATTATACAGCCCGCGAATTTCAGAATTATACCTTTCAAGGATTTCAAGGTCGTCATTGTGATTAAATTCAGGTCTTGCTTTGGGTTTCCACACTTCCTTTCCATTGTGTTTCTTTATTTGCACAACATCATAGGTAAGTAATTTCTTCTTAATTGCGTCCATTGGAATTTTTATCTCTACGGTCTTACTGTAACACCGTTTCAGCCGTCCAATACTATCTCTTTTGGTATGGGCAGATTTGCGATTACGGATATGAAAACCAAGAAAATTTGCTGGCGTTTCCGAATGAGTTATAAGCGTTTTCTCATCAGATAACTCAAGTTTCAGTTTTTCAGATAGGAATTTCTTAATATCCTCTTTGATAACTTGAGCATCTTCCTTACTTCCGATTATACCACACAGAAAATCATCTGCGTATCTTATGTATCTCAATCTCCTGTATTCGCTGTCCATTTCATCATTCGGTTCGGTTTGCAACATTAATTTGTCATACTTTCTGACACGCTCAATTATTGCCTCCCTCTCGGTTTGCGTCTCTACAGATTTCAACTCTTTTGTAGCTCGACCTTTCTTACGTTGATAATGCCTGTACTCTGTATTCTTCTTTTTTCGGAGCCCTTTTTCAAACCTTGCGACATATTCAGCCATGTATTTATCCAACCTGTCAAGGTAGATATTAGCCAGTATCGGACTAATGATACCTCCCTGCGGTGTTCCACTGTAAGTTTTATTAAATACCCAATCCTCAATATATCCTGCATTTAGAAACTTTCTTATTAGCCTGATAAAACGGTCATCGATTATGCGTTCTCTAAGGATACTAATCATAACATCATGATTGATGTTGTCAAAGAAACCCTTGATGTCGCCTTCGACATACCACTTTACCCCACAGAAAGTTACTCCGATTTGTTTAATTGCAGTATGGCAGCTTCGTTTTGGTCGGAAACCATGAGAACAGTTTTCAAATTGTCCCTCATAAATAGCTTCCAATATCATTCTTACTACTTCTTGCAACAGTTTATCATTTATTGCAGGAATACCAAGTGGACGCATTTTCCCATTTTTCTTTGGGATATACGTTCTCCTTGATGGATTTGGCTGATATGTTTCATCTTTCAATGAAGCAATCAGTTTTTCAATGCGGGCGAGGCTCATTCCATCGATGGTTTCACCGTCGGAACCTGCCGTCATGTTGCCTTGTTTTGCATAAATGCGTTGGTAAGCAACATAGTACATTTCCTCATTAAAAAGAATACGGTACAAACGCTCATACTTGTAATTCAAGTCTTTGCTATGTCCCATTAGACTGTTTAATACTTTTTCTGGACTTCTCATAATGTCTCTCACATTTTCCGTTAATTGTATTAAAAAATATTGGCTGCCCCCCTTCGCCATTGTGTATTGAATATTTTCCATACACGTGTACAGGTCATTAACCTGCTCGGACTACTACGGAAGCTCCGTTACCATGCCGGATATTCAGGGACTATTCCCATAGCCTTACGAATGGCTTTCCGGTTTAGGTAATCCCAGTTTATAGTATCAATAACATTGGCACGACAGATTGTCGGATATGACTTCCACCCTTTACTATATATTATAGTTGCGTCATGATAAGTTCTCGCTCTTCCTACTCTACGACTGCAAAAAGAGTATCATGATATGACGAGTATAGTTACCTTACGTCAAAGCTTCTACAAGAGCCGCTTGGATTATCATTCAATCAATTCGGATTTTATCCTCATATCTGCCATTTCATCTACCATTCAGTCGCAGTTTGGTAACTAACTGACTTAGGCTTTTCCGAGCGTGCTACACTCCCTGTCGTCTTTCGTTGAACAGATGAGCCGGTGATGATAGGTCATTTTCAAAGAACACTTGCCTAATCCTTGCCAAAGGGACGATTATTATACTACCTTGACTGGCGCAC
>NZ_JAAKEM010000068.1:0-2605 GCF_011039195.1 Dysgonomonas sp. ZJ709 | reverse complement strand
CCGAATACAGGGAACAAGATTCCGGCTGCCAAAGGAATACCTAGCGAGTTGTAAACGAACGCAAAAAATAGGTTTTGCTTAATATTTCGCATGGTAGCATGGCTCAGGGCTTTGGCTTTGACAATACCATTCAGATCACCTTTAACCAACGTTATCAAAGCACTCTCCATGGCAACGTCCGTACCGGTTCCCATGGCAATACCTATATCCGATTGAGCCAATGCAGGAGCATCGTTGATACCGTCACCCGCCATTGCTACTATTTTACCCTCAGCTTGCAGGCGCTTGATTTCGTTCAGCTTATCCGCAGGAAGACACTCAGCTTTATAGCTCGTCATATTCAGTTCACGGGCTACGGCACGAGCCGTATTTTCATTATCTCCTGTCAGCATAATTACTTCTATACCGTGATTCATCAAATTTTGAATTGCCTGTTTGCTGGTTTGCTTAATAGCATCTGATATAACTACAAAGCCTGCGACTTTGTTATCAACAGACAGGTAAGACACCGTCTTGCCCAGATTTTGTTGTTCTACAACCTGTTTTTCAACTTCGGCAGAGATAGAGTCAATTAACTTTTTGTTTCCTAACGCTACCCGTTTTCCATCTATTGTTCCAACCACACCTTGTCCGGCAATGGCTTCGAATTCCGAGACCTCTGCTAAAACAGCATTATTTTCTTTTGCATATTTAACTACAGCCTCAGCCAGCGGATGTTCGCTGTGAATGTTGATCGAGCCGCTGTAATGAACAACCTCTTCATGGCTAAAGTCACCCAATGGTATCATCTTTTCAACAGATGGCCTGCCTTCGGTAATGGTTCCCGTTTTATCGGTAATCAACACATCTATCTTATCCATTCGCTCAAGAGCCTCAGCATTTTTAATTAATATACCGTTTTGAGCACCTTTGCCTACGCCAACCATTACGGACATGGGTGTTGCCAAACCCAAGGCACACGGACAGGCGATAATCAACACGGCAATGGCATTGCTTATGGCAAAAACATAAGCGGAACTGCCGCCCCATATAACCCACACAACGAAAGTAGCGACTGCAATTAGTACCACTATCGGAACAAACCAGCCCGAAACTTTATCCGCTAACTTTTGGATGGGAGCTTTTGAACGGCTTGCACTGTCGACCATCGCTATTATTTGCGACAATAGTGTTTCATCGCCTACACGTTCGGCTACCATTGTAAATGATTTTGTACCATTGATAGTTCCTGAGCTGACCTTGTCGCCCTCTTTTTTATCGGCAGGGATTGGCTCGCCGGTAATCATCGATTCGTCAATACTGCTTTCGCCTTTTTGGATGTATCCGTCTACGGGTATCTTTTCTCCGGGTTTAACCCGTAATACATCGCCTTTCTTTATATCCTGAATACTGATTTTTTGGTCATGTCCCTCGACAACAAGGGTTGCTTCGGTTGGTGCAAGCTTCAATAGTTCTTTTAAAGCAGTATTAGTGCGACCGTGTGCCTTGGCTTCTAAAAGTTGACCGAGCAACACTAATGTCAGAATAACCACTGTTGCCTCGAAATAAAGGTGGACATATCCCATTTCATCTTTAAGCTGAGCGGGAAAGACAGAAGGAAATAACAAACCTACGATACTGAACAAAAATGCAGCTCCCGTTCCAATACCAATCAGAGTAAACATATTGAGCTTCATGGTTCGGATAGAAACCCATGCCCGCTCAAAAAACATCCATGCGGCATAAAATACTACGGGAATGGTAAATCCGAACTGCAACCAACTTGAAAGCTTTGGAGGAACAATATCCGAGAACCCATGTATCATGCCCAACATGGCAAGTAAGAATACAGGAATCGTGAAGACAATTGCGATCCAGAATTTTCGCAGCAAATCACGATACGATTTATTGTCGTCCTCACCCTGAGTCGCTATTGCTACTAAATCCATGCCGCACACAGGGCAATTCCCGGGCTTATCGTACACTTTATCACCTTCGCAGTGCATGGGGCAGGCATACTTTGCAGAAGCCACTTGCAAGGTTGGCTTCTTCTCTAGGTTCATACCACAGACAGGACAGTTACCTGATTTCTGGTAAATTTTATCGCCTTCGCAGTACATCGGACAGTAGTATATTCCATCTGCCTGAATATCTTTGGGTATCACGATGGGTTTCTGTGTTGCAACGCTGCAACACGAGCTTCCCTCATTGTGCTTGTTCTCGCCGTGGTCGGACGAAATAGTATAATTACCTATGGCAGACAAAGCTTCTTGTAGCCGTTCAGTCGGAATATGCTGCTCCATCGTGATGGTTGCAACAGGAGGATTAAGCGTGACAACCGCCTTTATACCGTTGATTTCGTTCAACGCTTTTTCAATTCTTGCGCGGCAACCGTTACAGGTCATGCCGTCTATTCTATATGAATGTTTCATTATAATTAATATTAAGTTCTTGTAACTACTTGTTAGTTATCAATAGGTTAAAGTAATCCCAGCACCGAATTTCATGTCACTGTCGTAATGAGTCGATGCCGAAAGATATTTAGTAAGTATATATCTGGCACCAAAAGCATATTCGATATTGGTATTGATCATACCCCATAGTCGCAAACGTTTTGTAACGGGGA
>NZ_JAAKEM010000067.1:0-2633 GCF_011039195.1 Dysgonomonas sp. ZJ709 | reverse complement strand
TAATTGAAAAGTATACCACTAAGTGTCTCGGATGAGATTGGCTAAAGATATTTATTCTTCATCAGGTTGTAACATTTTTTTAGTTTCTTTAACTCTGTACGACTGTCCATTCATGTTGATAAGGTATGCTTTATGGGTTAGCCTGTCTACCATAGCCGCCACGAGTACTTTATCCTTTACTATTTCGCCCCACCTGTCAAAAGCGAGATTTGTAGTAATGATTGTTGATTTCTTTCCTGCTCTCAGGGATAGGTGGTTAAAGAGTAATTCGCCTCCTTCTTTGTCACACGATACATATCCAAACTCGTCACAGATGACCATATCATAGTTTTGGAAGCGTAATTCAAGCAGTCTGAGACTCTTTTGCGACCTACATTCCCTGATTTGCGTAAGCAGCCTGGGAACAGAAGTAAAAAAGACAGTATAGCCCTCCAGACAGGCTTTAATACCCAGTCCAATTGACATATGTGTTTTACCGGTTCCGGGATTACCGCAAAATACGATATTGCGTCCTTCCTTAATAAATTGTAAGGTTTCCAACTCAGGCAGTGCTGTTTGTGCATCTTTAGGCAGCTCTTGCCTTACCAGTTCCTGAAGGTACTTTAGTTCGGGGAATCCGGCTATCCTGATACGCTGTTTACGGCGAGCCTCGATACGCATGTCCATTTCCTTGGTTAACAGTTGACATATCAATGCCCGGTACGACCAGTTCTCATCAGTTGCCTGAGTAATAAAGTCATCGAGCTCATCCCGCAGGACAGTTAGCTTAAGCTCTTTGGCATAGTTAAAAACTTTTTCTTTTTCGTTCAGATTTTCCATTTGCATACTGTTTATATTAAATACTTCCTGTCTCATAACTGATTATTAGTTTTTGGTAATGATTTTTATATTGTTTTCTGTGTCCATGATGCGTGAGAGATCCATCAATATCTTCATGGCTCCCTCTTCGATCAGAGCAGATCCATTTTTATGGCTGTCATCCAAATAGAGAGGTTCATTCGATATTCCTTGCGGTTCGTTATTGGCATACATCATGGCCTTGATCTGGTCTGCCGATATACTTCTCAGGCCTCGTTCCTTCAATGAACTGTACGCTTCTATTATATCATTATCGCTAAAATTGTTATCCCTGGCATACTGTAAAAGGAAGACAAAATCCCTGGCCTTGTCTGTAAAATGTTTATTGAACAAAGCCTGTATTTTTACCGGCATTTGTTTTAATGCCAGAGACGTGTTTAATGCTCCCGGTTTTCGCAACAGGGTATTTAGATAATGCTCCAGTTTGATGGACCACCCTTTCTCTCTGGAGTAAATCCGTTCATGTACGGCTACTTTGTCATTGCCAAAAAGGACAACCAGTTTCTCGGAGTACATCTTAACGGTAACCATTTTGCCTACCAGTGTATCGGGAACCGAGTAGTGGGAGCAGTTCATACAGATGGTGGACCACTTGTCTACCTTGTACTCAGCCATCTGGAAGCATCCCATCTCATTGGTAAAAGGTTTTAATGCAGCAAGGTCTGCTGCCAGTTCCTCCACTTTATTGATAGTCGAGGGGCTGCCACTGCGCGAGTTAATCTTCTCACATATACTCAGTAAGTGGCATTGAGCATCTGCCAGAGAGGTATAATGAAGATTAAAACTGAAAGCTTTACGCCTGACATACTCTACTGAACGCTCTACATGCCCTTTTTCCCAGCCGGCACGGGCATTACAGAAGCGGTAATGGTAACGGTAGAAGTTACTCATGCGAAGCAGGGTTTGTGTAGGTTCTTTCTCTTGTCCTGCAAACTTTCTGATGGCCACACGCATATTGTCATAAACCATAATGCAGGGGACACCTTTTACTTGGGCGAAGAAGTTACGATGAGACTCCATGAAGGCTAACTGGTCCTGGTGATGGAACAGCCAGGCATAACGCCCGTTACTATGGCTCAGGGTAAAGACGGCCAGTTGAAGACGGTGAAGTTTGCCTTTTAAGTAAAGCTTGACTTCACCCCAGTCAAACTCACAGGATTCTCCCGGTGGGTAATAGCCACGGATAAAAGTATCCCGGGATTTATCCTCTTTCCCCGCGGTGGCAACAGAAGCGATGTACTTACAAACCGCTGTGTAGCTGACCTGGAAACCTTTGTCTATTAACAGTTCGTAGATGTCTTTACCCCGCATGCACTGTTTCTTCAGCCCCATAGCACGCTTACGGGTGTTCTTGTCTAAACAATCGTCTATTAAATCTTTCAGGCTACCGGTAATAACACGGCGAGCTCGTTTGGAACTATCATAGCGTGATTGAATAGTTAGTATCGATTCCAGAGAGGCTTCCGGATCCGCACAGGATAAAGATGCTTCATACTCACAAATGATTTTATGAACGGTCTTACGGCTGATATCCAATTCTCTGGCTATAGCCCGTTTACTGTACCCCACCGTACGGTACATATGTATAATTGTTTGTTTTTCCACCATTGTTATCATTTTACCCTCTGTGTTAGTGTTTCATACACAAAGGAATTTATAATGTTAATATTTGTTAGTAAAATGCAGGGCTTTATTAGAAGCTCTAGCGGATTTTACTTAACCGGTGGTATACTTTTCAATTATTTTAGTGGACTACTTTTCAATTATATTATACA
>NZ_JAAKEM010000066.1:0-3068 GCF_011039195.1 Dysgonomonas sp. ZJ709 | reverse complement strand
TGCTCGTTTATCCAACTTTTTATCAATTTGGCGGCGGCTCCTAAGCCTACAATTAAGATTCCAATGAGGGAATTATCAAAAAAATCTTTCGTAAATCGTGCCACATTGTAAATCGGTGGAATATGCAATGGCGAGAAACTGTTAATCCTTCGCAGATACATATACAGTTCTTTTTCTATAAACATGTTAACCTGCTTTTGATAATACCGGGTTAATTAAATGAAAGTATTTAATGCTATGCTTCCGAGGTTTAACAGTCTATTGCTGTTATGCTTACCAAAACAATAAAAGAAACCTTATTTGTGATTACCGAGCAAATAGTTTTTCCCGAAATCATCGAGTGTCTGAGGATCACATTTTATAATACTGCCATTCAAGTAGCGTTCCATTTCTGAGAGTTTGTACAAACATCAACCCCGTAGCATGATGTAACTGAAAAGATAAACAAATAAGGCTTCAAAGATTTGTGTAATTAAAAAAAAGAGACTATTTTTGAACCCGAAAAGAAAAACAGGTTCGGCGGACATCTGTTTGACAATTCACGACAAATAAAAGGTACTAAATCGGTACCCGGTCTTTTTTCTAATTTGGAAAAGATTTATTTTCAAATATATAGCGACCGGGGTTCAAACCCCGTCTTTCGCTCGAATGTGACAATAGTCACATTTTTTGTTTAAAAGCTATTTTATAGCGAGTACGCACACGTGGTGGAATTGGTAGACATGCTACTTTGAGGGGGTAGTGCCGGTAACGGTGTAGGGGTTCAAATCCCCTCGTGTGTACTTTGGAAGTGGCTTAAATAGCCACTTTCTTTGTTTAAAGCCGCTTTGAAGGCTATTTATTAACATCACAAAACATCACAAAATCCCACTAATAAGCATTGTTTTGATACCGTTTTTCGCTTTGGTAACAATTTTGGTATCAAAATATTTATACCTTTGCATAAACCAACCATGAAGCCGTATGAAAGACTATTCTATGCGTTATATTTTCGATAGAAAAAACGAAACAGGCTATCGAAACAAAATCAAAGGAAAAAAATACAAGGATCTTGGCTTAATTCAAATAGAGATTAGAAAAGATGGGACAGATAAGCGTGCTTACGTTTCTACAAATGTAAAAGTTACACCTGATCAGTTTGCCATGTCGGACGGTGTATTAAAAATAAAGAATCATGATAATGCAAAATCATTATCAGGTAAAATAAGAGATAGATTTAATGAAGTGGCTGCTTTTATCAGCTCTGATAAATGCAATAACTTGTCTGATGTCAAATACTGGGATAAAGATGAAGTTCAATCATTATCGCTGATTAGATTCATTGAGCAGGAAGCAGGAAAAGAGAATCTTGGAAAATCATCATTAGGTAATTTTAATTCTTTTATGGCCCGGCTGAATGGCTTTGGCAAAATAAAAACATTTGCTGACCTCACTTATTCTAATATAGCTGATTTTGATACCTATTTACGTAAATATATTACGTCTCAGCCCACTTTATACAAAAAGCATGCAATGCTAAAGCATTATATAATTATAGCTATAAAGAGAGATATGTTAATCAAAAATCCTTACGATAACTTTGAGGTTAAGAAAGGAAAGCACAAAGAACCGACCTTCCTAACTCCAGAAGAACTGCAGCTGATAATAAATTATATTCCTGTTAATGAAAAATTAGAACGAGTTAAGGATCTGTTCTTATTTCAGTGCTTTACCGGCATGGCTTATGTTGATATGCAAGCATTTTCGAAAAGTGATGTAGTCATAATAAATGAAGAAGAAGCAATAAAAAGTAGCAGGATAAAAACAGATGAGTCCTATGTGCTGTATTTCTTGCCAATACCTAAAGAAATAGCGGAAAAATATAATTATAATTTGCCAACAATCTCGAACCAAAAGTACAATGATTACTTAGATTTGTTAGCAGCCGGAGCAGGCATAAATAAAAATGTGACTTCTCATTGCGGAAGACATAGCATTTTGTCTTGATAACAGTTAATCAGATAGTTACGGTGATTAAATTTTCAATAGGTAACGATTTAGAAACCAGCTTGCTTCTTATATTTGCTTAGCTATCCCACCATGTTAAAGAACGGCTTACTTGATGTAAAGGTACAAAATGTTTTATAAATATGTCATTTCGCTCTAATGTTCTTCTATAGTTTTTCTTTTCTTAGCAGTTTATCCCCTGAAAAAGCAGTAAAACAAAATTTTGGCACTAAACGCAATCTTATTAAAACGTACATCCTAAAAAAGCATAAATCACACAATACTTTGTTGTTGTGTGATTTATGCTTTTTAATTAGCCTTTAGGCGGATAGTCGTCATTTCCATAGCTATTTTTCTCTCGGATTTTGCCATCCATCCTGTGTATAACGACTTCCGATTTTTGATTGATGGCAATTTCACGAGCTTTCTCAATAGCCTCTTTCTGAGTGTCAAAGTTTTGGGTAACCCTTGTGTTCTTCTCCCCTTTTACACCCCAGCCTTCTTGCGTCTTTACAACGTGTTGATTTTTTCTCATATCAACTAACGTTTATGACAACTTGGACAGCAATAATAGCATCCATCTACGTTAGAATAGTGCTCTTTTGCTTTTTTGATAGCATCTGCACAGTTTGAGAAATAACCTAAGTTAATTAGGTTTGAACTGTGTGGCAAATAACTACATGTGCTTTTATGCACCTCGTGCTCTCCTGTGGATTGAGCATTCTTGTTCACATAATAATACTCCATAAGATAAAAAAAATTAAATGACTCAACCTGATTGTATTTAAGTAAGTTTGCACGGTTGAATTAAGCAAATTACCCTCTATAAAATTGTTTGTTATTCAAAGCTATATACATCCTATGCACTCTATCTGCATAGATTATTTTTTCTGAATAATATTCTCAATTTTGAACTCGAAAACATATTCATTCTTCACATCTTGAATGATAATAGTGTATAATATAATTGAAAAGTAGTCCACTAAAATAATTGAAAAGTATACCACCGGTTAAGTAAAATCCGCTAGAGCTTCTAATAAAGCCCTGCATTTTACTAACAAATATTAACATTATAAATTCCT
>NZ_JAAKEM010000065.1:0-3211 GCF_011039195.1 Dysgonomonas sp. ZJ709 | reverse complement strand
GCATACGGCGATATATTATAATACTTTTCCGCCAGCGGATCGACACTCATAAACCTACCCGTACCCGGTTCCATCTGTCTGGCATGATAATCATACATATTAAGCTGATGCTCCTGCTCCAGTTCCTTTCCATTATACTTATACGGCTGCCTTTCCAAATCCGTACTCTCCGCAAACGCCATTCCGAAGGGATAATAATGCGACTTTTGTACCACCGTACCACCGGCATTCGCCACCACACGATTATTTCCCAGATGATCCGTCAAAAAGAAGTAATAAACACCCCCTTCAACATAGCCTCCATCGACCAACACACGTTTCAAAGAACCATTCTCGTATACCTTGTTACCTACGTAATCGACCGTCTTGGTTGCAGTCAGAGCTGCAGGGCTGATACTATATCCGATAATCGATTCGGTCATCATCCCTGACATGGGACTCATTGAACGACTCTTATCCGACAAATACTGCGTTTGCAACTTAGTGCCTGCCGCCGAATAAGTATATACTATACGAGCCTGTGTGCCGGATGAATTGACATCCATGAGTTTCGGTAAATTTAAAGAATTATATTGAATATCAGATATCCCCTTATTCAAATCTTTACTCATCGCCCCGTTTTTGTTGTAGGAGTATTCAGCAGCCGTATTGGCGTTATTCTTAAAGTCAGCCGATTCGCTTATCGTAACATTTACACCCGCATCATTAACTGTCAGCAACTGGTTACCCGTATGAGTCATAGTCAGGTTGTCGACTATCCCGAAGGTTGTTCCGGCACTTGTCTTACCGTAACGTTTTATGGTTTTCATATTACCGTGCTTATCGTAGGTGATAGCCTCTACTTTATAGTTTGAGTTAGCTGTTGCGTTTTCCAGATAGTTGGCAGCGGTCAGGCGTGAGAGATTATCGTACGTAAAGGCATAACCCCTTGTCTTGTCACCTGTCACAGTCCAGTCCATAGCACCTATATTGCCGCTATAGCTCTTTGTGCTGCCAGCATACTGATCGTTGTAGTACAAGGTCTGTTTAAACAGGGGACCTGCTATCGATTTGGTCCACGAACGTACATTATAGGCATAGGTGGTTGTCAGGTTGGCATTGGCGTTCTTGACATTAGTCTTTAACCTTCCCAGATCATCGTAGGTATTCTTTGCCAGTATAACAGTTGTTCCGTTATTAAGCTGGTGTCTGGTTTCAGTAGGACGGCCTGCATGATCGTAAGAGTAAGTATAAAGTTCTTCCTGTACAGGCTTACCTTTAGCCTCATGCCTGTGGTATTTCTTTACCGGCTGCCCCGTAAAGTTATAAGCTATATATTCCCTCTCGTCCGCATCCATATGGTTGAGCGACTTGGTTTGTACCAGCCGCGCCCTGCTGTCGTAATACATGGATGTATAAAGGAATTTACCCGAACCGTCCATCAGGGCCGTTGCCGAACCTGTCAGCTGTCCCTTTGGTGTGGCGTACATAGCAGGGAATCCGCTTTGGGTATTATATCCGGTATTTACAAAACCGTGCTTGGTGAGATAAGTATAATTATCGTAATAATTTACAGCCAGTAAAGTACTCCCTGAAGGTGTGAAATTGCTGATGGCATATCCCTTGTATATTTCACTGGCTCCGCTGTAGGTGGCTGTTACCACCACGTTATTCAGTACATTGAGGTTGGTTATGCTATTTGTGCAGGTACCCGAGACCACAACTCGGTCGAACACATCAGGAATAGAGTATGTCCATTCTCCTTTTGTCCGTTGCTCTCCGTCCTGAGAAAGGATCAGCCTGTCGGCTTTATCATATACATAGTGTACCCAGTCGGTACCGGGTATGCGCTTTTTGATACAGCGGTTACGCTCGTCGTATTTATAGAGATAGACAAGTTGTTTCATCAGGTCGGTATCGTCCCCGAAAGAGGTTATATCATCAGTGGCTCTTGGTGGTAATACATAGCACAGGTTACCGAAATCATCATAGACATAGTAAGTGTCGTGCTTGACAGAGCCGTTCATCTGGCGCGTGAGTACTACTTGTCCGAGCTTGTCTTTAAATTCATAAGAAATATATCCGTCCTCATCGGTCATTTTGGTAACATATAGCTGATTGGCTGCATAGAGAGCTCCTTTGCTGAGTGTTGTAGCGTCTTTACTGCCACTTACTTTGAAGATTGAGCAGCTCTGATCGCCTGTTGCTGTATTGGTCATGTAGTCGGTCTTGACGGCTTTAGAGTTGGTATGCCAGTCAGCTCCGGGGCCGTATTGCAGAACTACACGGTTCAGCGGCGAGGCTTCGTAAACAGGTTTGGAGAATGGGTTATCGTCTTTAGTCCCGTTGTTGGTATTTGTTGTTTTGGCATTGGCCTGTATAGTTGCCAGAGCAGCAAATGCTCCGTTGTTGCCGGGCATTGTTGCCGGCAGCCATGTGTTCGATTCCCGGCCAAAGCTATCGTATTCCTGTAAGGATATCAGGTCTGCTCCGGAGGGGGTTATTCCTCTTTGTACGGTTTGTACGGGACGCCCCAGTCCGTCGAAGTATTGTATGGAGACCATGGTTGGTACGTCCCCTTCGATGGTACGGTCCACGACTATTTGTTTCTGTGCATTATAGGTGACCGACTTGGTTTGTCCAAGGGGGGTGATGGTCATTATATAGTTCTGGTCACCGGCTATGGCTGTAGTGGTAGCAGCGGGTGCACAGACGCTGGTATTGATGTTGAATACCAGAGCTCCGCCGGTTGTGGCCTTATAGGTGAAGCCGGGCTTGAGATTGATTCCTTTACAGGCGGTAACTGTCTCTGCTTTGGGATGGGTTACTGCAAATTCTCTGGTGTCCTGGGCCTGAAGGCTCAGGGTGCTTAAGAGGTATAGGGTGAATAATAAGCGTTTCATGGGCTGATTATTTGAGGTTATTGTTTATGGTGGATTGAAGTTCTCTGATCATCAGGCCTTGTTCTTCGAGCTGTTTTTGCTGCTGGATGGTGTACAGGGTCAGCTCTTCGATCTTTTGGAGTAGCTTGATCTGAAGGTCGCCTATATCGACTCCGTTTTCTTTTACTTCTGCTTCTGAGGGGATGTTAGGCAGGTGTTTATGTTCGTTGATATGGTTCTCTACTTCGGATAGTGCGGGTAGGTTGTATTCTTTGTGAAATACATAGTCGGGCCAGTTGGCGGCTTCTATTTTTACTTCTTTGGCGCGAATTACACCGTTGACCTCGAGT
>NZ_JAAKEM010000064.1:0-3263 GCF_011039195.1 Dysgonomonas sp. ZJ709 | reverse complement strand
GTAAGCGTTCGGGAAAGAGCATCTTGTGAGATATTGTCATGGGCTTTACCTTTGCCAAAAATGCGCGTATTGGTTATCTTAACAAGAGCCCAACGAGCGTTTAGTTTATGTAAAATGGTTCAGACAAAGGTGAAGACTTATGTATCTTATCTCCGTCAAAGTACGGTTAAACAACAAATCAGTGGGCTAGGCATCGAGTCTCAACGAGAGATAATTAACACTTACGTGAAAAATAAATCAGCTATCCTTTATGAGTATGTAGAGACCGAAACAGGTAAAAACAACAATCGCCCCAAACTTATGGATGCGTTAAAACTATGCAGAGAGACCAATTCAATACTAATTTGTGCCAAACTGGATAGGCTATCCAGAAACGTAGCCTTTACCAGTAGGCTATTAGAAAGTGACGTTGATATCATTTTCTGTGATTTCCCCGAAGCCAATCGCCTGATACTACATATCATCAGTTCGATTGCAGAGTATGAAGCAAACCTGATATCCATCCGAACCAAACAATCATTAAGAGCAAAGAAAGAACGAGGAGTAAAGCTGGGCAAACCGGAGAACTTGCTTAACAATCACCGGCAGGCTATTGAACGTAGTATCCGAACCAATCGTCATAAAGCTTTTTGTAATGAAAATAATAAACGTGCAATTACTCTTATCTGCATGATGATCAAGGAAGGTCAAACATATACAGATATTGCTAAGACATTAAACAGGCAAGGATTTAAAACAAGTAAAGGTTGTAGATTTCATGCTATACAAGTCAGCCGTTTATATAACAGATATAATTCCAATGCCCAATAGCCCTTATCACAGTGTCATGACAGAGAGTTCTTCCTGACGAAGTTGTGCCCACTTATCGGGCAGAAGCTCGTCTAATTTGAGTATAGAATGATCCGAGATTCGATTTAAAACATCGGTGAGCCAAACCACCGGATTTACGCCACATATTTTACACGTACCCAGCAACGAATAAATCATAGCCGTTCTTTCGGCAGCTTGATGATTCAGGCAAAACATATAATTTTTTCGTCCTAAAGCTAAAGGTCTGATAGCATTCTCTGCCAAATTATTATCAATACGGTATCTGCCGTCAACAACATAGCGTACCAGACGCTGATAGATGCCATAGGTGTATGACATAGCTGTACCGATCTTCGAAGATGGCAATACCTGTGGATAATTTAGATCAATCCACTTCTCAAAGTCCCGAAGAATCGGATACGACTCTTCCTTTCGTATGGTTTGAACCTGCTCTATTGTTAAATCGTTTTCTGTAGCCTGCCGTTCCAACTGATAGAGCCTCTGTATTTGTTTGATGGCATATTCGGCTCTTGGCGGATCGTTAGCCAGTGCCTGTTCAAACTTTCGCCGGGCATGTGCCCAACATCCCAACAGAAGGACTCCTTCTTTTTTTTCGTACATCTCATATACACCATAGCCATCACTTTGTACGGCTCCTTTAAAATCTTTAAGCAGTTCAACGACTACATGTTTACCTCTGGAACCTTTATCGTAGTGGAAAAACAGTTTATTTTCCTGTGGTGAACGAACCAGCCAATGATAGCCTTTTCGTGTTGCTCCCGGTTTGTCCTTATCGACTACGGGGATCGTACTTTCATCTATTTGTATATAATCGCATGCCAACACTTGTTTACGTAAATGTTCATAAAGTGGCTCAAGTAAATGTATAGCTGATGAACACCAGTCGTTAACTGTGGATGCCGCCAATTGTATTCCACTGCGTTTGAACATCTCCAGTTGGCGGTAGAAAGGTAAATGGTCCTGATATTTACTCACTAACAACTGAGCCAGCAAAGAAGCTCCTGCATTGCTTTTGGGCAATGTAAGGCTTGGCAGTTGTCCTATAATAACTCCTTCACCCTCTTTTAACGCATATTTCTTGCGGATAATTTGACGTACATAAAGCTGTCCGGGGATATATTCCAATACTTCAGTTATTTCTTGACCGATACATTTTGACCCCACAGGAGGTAAGGGGTTGGGTTCTATGATCTCCTGACGACGCTCCAGATGTTCAGGCAAGGGTTTGCGAACAGGGTATTTCTTTGCAGATTGGGTAGTTGCTATTCTGTCCAAACCATTTTTCTTAAGTCGAGTTTGCAAATAGAGCTTTTCTTCTTCTATCTGGACTTGTCCCTGAAAATCAAGGCGGAGTTGATTGGGGTCTTCTTTGATATAACGTTCAGAAGAACGCCCGAATAAAACCCGGCGAAGATAAAGCAGTTCATCACTGAGTTTTGACAGTTTGGATTGCAGAGAAGTATATTGAGATTCTAATTCTTTGTTTTTAAGAATCATTTCCTGTAATTGTTGCTCTAACTCCTGTACTTTATCCATACATTAAAGATACAAAAAATAGCTGTAATATCCAAGCCTATAAGCTACTATTTATGCGGTTTTTGAGGGTAAATTATATCTTTTTTTTCGTGTGATACCATTCAGTGAAACACCTTCTACCATCAGTACCAAATCACACCAGGATAGATGATAGCTTCCTGTGGTTGCGTTTAAAACAGGCAGACTTAGACGACCAATCTCTAAACGTTTATGGTAGATAACTAGTCCACCCCGTTCCCAATGTAAGAGTTTTATGCGTGTACGGGATTTGTTAATGAAGACGAAGACTTCACCACTGAGCGGATCGCGTTTCATAAAGCTACTTACTACTCCGCACAAACTATCGAATCCTTTACGCATGTCGATAGGATGAGAACATAGATAATAATGTTGGGAATCATTTAAACTGAACACGCCTGTCAGTAGAGTTTAATCAGACTCAATATGCGGGAGTCGCTCAGAGCCCGACCTATACGAAGGATGACTCCATTGGGATACTCTAATTCTATATGTGCCATTTCATCCGGATGAGTTGACTGAGCTTGGTCTGTATTTTTTATTTCTATCGGATGAAATTCACTCGAAGGAGCAGTCGGTTCTTCTGCCGTAGGATATTTTTTTTCATAACGCTTGCGCCAATAGTAAAATTGATTGTCACTCCATCCCTCTTGTCTATAAACTTCGTGGGGAAGTAAATCGCCTTTAAGGTAGCGGGCTACGATAGGAAAGGCTTCTGCCGAATTTAATGCTTTTCTCTTTTTCAATTACTCTGGTTTTAAACTTTTACATAAACTAAACGCTCGTTGGGCTCTTGTTAAGATAACCAATACGCGCATTTTTGGCAAAGGTAAAGCCCATGACAATATCTCACAAGATGCTCTTTCCCGAACGCTTAC
>NZ_JAAKEM010000063.1:0-3379 GCF_011039195.1 Dysgonomonas sp. ZJ709 | reverse complement strand
AACGGTTCGAATCCGTTATTCTCCACATTTCTAGTAATAGAATAATGATCTTTGACATGATGTAACAAGAGCAAAAAGATAAATTTGATAGAATTTATTACCCTTGCATAAATAAATTTAACCGCGAGGTTTTATTTATGCATGAAAAGAATAAAGAAAGTAGGAAAGGGCACATGGGGGATGCCTTGGCTCTCAGAGGCGAAGAAGGACGTGATAAGCTGCGAAAAGCTATGGGGAGGTGCAAATTACCTTTGATCCGTAGATATCCGAATGGGGCAACCTGATATTTGAAGAAAATATCACCTTAAGCAATTAAGGAGCTAACGTGGGGAACTGAAACATCTAAGTACCCATAGGAAAAGAAAATAAAAATGATTCCCGGAGTAGTGGCGAGCGAAACGGGAAAAGCCCAAACCAATATTGTTTAGGCAATATTGGGGTTGTAGGACTGCGCCGTGGCAAGAAGTTATAGAAGTGGAATACATTGGAAAATGTAATCAAAGAAGGTGATAATCCCGTACACGACTCCATAACCAAGCCTAGCAGTATCCTGAGTAGCGCGGGACACGAGAAATCCTGTGTGAATCTGCCGGGACCATCCGGTAAGGCTAAATACTCCTGAGAGACCGATAGTGAACCAGTACCGTGAGGGAAAGGTGAAAAGCACCTCGAATAGAGGAGTGAAAGAGACCCTGAAACCATGTGCCTACAAGCGGTCGGAGCCTTAAATGGTGACGGCGTGCCTTTTGCATAATGAACCTACGAGTTACTCTCATTGGCAAGGTTAAGTACTACGAAGTACGCAGCCGAAGCGAAAGCAAGTCTTAACAGGGCGCCATAGTCAGTGGGAGTAGACGCGAAACCAAGTGATCTACCCTTGGGCAGGTTGAAGGTTAGGTAACACTAACTGGAGGACCGAACCGGTAAGCGTTGAAAAGCTTTCGGATGACCTGAGGGTAGGGGTGAAAGGCTAATCAAACTTGGAGATAGCTCGTACTCCCCGAAATGCATTTAGGTGCAGCCTCGGCTGTATACTTGTGTCAGGTAGAGCGACTGATTGGATGCGAGGGCTTCACCGCCTATCAAGTCCAGATAAACTCCGAATGGGCACAAGATTTAGTCGGGAGTGAGGGCATGGGTGCTAAGGTCCATGTCCGAGAGGGCAACAACCCAGACCATCAGCTAAGGTCCCCAAATACTAACTAAGTTGAATTAACGAAGTACCGCTACTAAGACAGCTAGGATGTTGGCTTGGAAGCAGCCATTCATTTAAAGAGTGCGTAACAGCTCACTAGTCGAGTGGCAGTGCGTGGATAATAATCGGGCATAAGTTAGTTACCGAAGCTATGGGATTTTAAATCGGTAGGGGAGCATTCTATTACAGCGTAGAAGGCGGGGATCGATCCCCTCTGGAGCGGATAGAAAAGCAAATGTAGGTATAAGTAACGATAAAGGGGGTGAGAAACCCCCTCGCCGAAAGACTAAGGATTCCTGATCAACGCTAATCGGATCAGGGTAAGTCGGGACCTAAGGTATAGCCTAATGGCGAAGCCGATGGAAGAACCGGTTAATATTCCGGTACTGCTTTATAGAGTTATGTGGGGACGCAGGAGTGAAACTACATCCATCTGACGGAATAGGTGGATTAAGAGTGTAGACGTTGATTTTAGTAGGCAAATCCGCTAAAAGAGTCGAACTTGAAAGTACAGCAATCCTTCGGGAGCGCTGATTGTAGGTAACCATACTGCCAAGAAAAACCGCTAAACGCTAATCTATAACGCACCCGTACCTCAAACGGACACACGTAGTCGGGTAGAATATACTAAGGCGCTCGAGCGATTCACAGTTAAGGAATTAGGCAAAATGACCCTGTAACTTCGGGAGAAAGGGTGCCAGCTTCACGGCTGGCCGCAGAGAATCGATCCAGGCAACTGTTTAACAAAAACACATGGCTATGCTAATAAGAAATTAGATGTATATAGTCTGACACCTGCCCGGTGCTGGAAGGTTAAGAGGAGAAGTCATCGCAAGAGAAGCTTTGAATTGAAGCCCCAGTAAACGGCGGCCGTAACTATAACGGTCCTAAGGTAGCGAAATTCCTTGTCGGGTAAGTTCCGACCTGCACGAATGGTGTAATGATCTGGATACTGTCTCAACTGTGATCTCGGTGAAATTGTAGTATCGGTGAAGATGCCGATTACCCGCGATGGGACGAAAAGACCCCGTGAACCTTTACTATAGCTTTACATTGATTTTGGGCACTTGATGTGTAGGATAGGCCGGAGACTAAGAAGCAGGTACGCTAGTATTTGTGGAGTCACCCTTGAAATACGGCCCTTTAATTGTTTGAAATCTAACTTGCAGACGCAAGGACACTGTATGGTGGGTAGTTTGACTGGGGTGGTCGCCTCCAAAAGAGTAACGGAGGCTTCTAAAGGTGTGCTCAGAACGATTGGTAACCGTTCGTAGAGTGTAATGGTATAAGCACGCTTGACTGCGAGACTTACAAGTCGACCAGGTAGGAAACTAGAGCATAGTGATCCGGTGGTTTCAGTATGGAATGGCCATCGCTCAAAGGATAAAAGGTACTCCGGGGATAACAGGCTGATCATTCCCAAGAGCTCATATCGACGGAATGGTTTGGCACCTCGATGTCGGCTCGTCACATCCTGGGGCTGGAGCAGGTCCCAAGGGTTGGGCTGTTCGCCCATTAAAGTGGCACGCGAGCTGGGTTCAGAACGTCGTGAGACAGTTCGGTCTCTATCTATCGTGGGCGTAGGAGATTTGCGGAGTTCTGACACTAGTACGAGAGGACCGTGTTGGACAGACCCCTGGTCAACCAGTTGTTCCGCCAGGAGCATTGCTGGGTAGCTAAGTCTGGATTGGATAAGTGCTGAAAGCATCTAAGTACGAAGCCAGCTTCAAGATTAGATCTCCATTGAGGGTCGTTGTAGACTACAACGTTGATAGGCTACAGGTGTAAAGGCAGTAATGTCATAGCCGAGTAGTACTAATTGCCCGAACGCTTTCTAAAGCGCGTGCCGTAGCACCGAAGATTAATCTCTGAAGGACAACGGCACGACAAAACAAACAACAGTAATAAAATTACGAATCACATTTACTTTTTGCTTTACATCATATCAAACAAAACAACGTTGATAGAAGATCACATACGCACAACAGCCAACAGCTGTAAAAGCTAACCGATCACTGTTAACAGAACAAAATTAAGGTGGTTATAACATTGGGGCTCCACCTCTTCCCATTCCGAACAGAGAAGTTAAGCCCAATCGTGCCGATGGTACTGCAATTATGTGGGAGAGTAGGTTACCGCCGTCTTTAAGCAAGAGCGCCTCTAGTAGAAATACTACAGGCGCTT
>NZ_JAAKEM010000062.1:0-3488 GCF_011039195.1 Dysgonomonas sp. ZJ709 | reverse complement strand
TATCTTTTATGTAAAGCCTATCATTATGTAAAGTAAAACAAGTTGGGTAATTTAACATATTGATAACAATTTCTTTATATAAATACTTTACATAATGACTTCGCATAATTATATTGTTCTGATAATTAAAATAATTATGCTTTATGGATATTCAAAATTTAATAAACTCTACTACAGAGTTTCTCGAAAAGAGCGATTATAGTCATTGGACTATAAAATCCTATGCTTCTTCATGGGAATTTGGAATTTTAGCCTACATGAATAGACTTAATATCTCAGATTATACTCCTGACATTGGTCAAGAGTTTCTTGCAGATACAATTACCTCGGAAATGGATGCAAAAACTGTCCAACGAAGAACAAGACGCATTCATATTCTCAATGATTATCTCTCTTTGGGATATATCCGAAAGAGAAGTTTTCAGCCAAAGGAATATAATCTACAAGGAGAAATAGGCAGAAATATAAATGCATACTTAGAGTATTTAACGAAGAAGCGAAGAAGTTCATCAACCATCAGTACATACAAATTGCATCTTAGTAATTTTCTGTATTATTTAAATGACAATAAGCTTTTGACCATGGATTCTATAACTGAGAAAGCCATTATATCGTTTGTTGCTACACGCGAGAATAATCAAGAAAATATTATCTCAACACTCAGAGGACTTTTTAAATACTTGTATCATAATAAATTAATAAGATTGGATTTTGAAACTACTACACTAAGTTTTTTTAAGGGTTATGAGCGAGAAAAAATACCTTCATATTATACAGGTGAAGAAGTCAAACAGATTGAAGCGTCTATAGACAGAAGTGGAGGTTTGGGTAAAAGAAATTATGCAATACTACTTTTGGCAACCCGTCTCGGACTACGGGCTTCCGATATTGCTAATTTAAAATTTTCCAATATAATTTGGGAGAGCAATAAAATAACCCTTACGCAATATAAAACAAAAGCACAAATAGATTTACCATTACTAACAGATGTAGGCAATGCGATTATTGATTACTTAAAATATGGGCGTAAAAAATCAAGTATCCAGAATATATTTATTTCAAGTGCTGCTCCAATAACAGCCGCAACAAAAAATATGATATGTAGTGCTATATCTCTAATAATTAAACAGTCAGGAGTTCTCATCGGAAAGAGACATTATGGACCACATTCGATGAGGCATAGCTTGGCCACTATTCTGATGGAAAATGAAATTGCCATGCCGGTTATATCTGAAGTATTGGGGCATAAGAGTACAGAAACCACAATGAAATATCTGAAAATAGATATTCATTTGTTACAAAAATGTGCCTTGGATGTTTCGAATGTGGATAATGAATTTTACGAACAAGGAGGAGGGTTCTTTTATGAGTAAAATATTCGAATACCAAAGTGTACTGTCAAAATATATAAATGATTTTCTGTCATTGAAAGATGCGGCAGGCTTTGTTACAGAACGTGCAAAATGGATACTTCTTGAAATAGACAGGTTTTACATCGATAATAGCATTGATATTGCTGAAATAAAGAGTGAACACATACAACTTTGGCGCAAAGGAAGAGAAAATGATGCCCCCGGAACTCTATATGGGAAATATTCAGTATGGCATCAATTGGCAAAATTCATGTCCCAAAGAGGTATTCAATGCTATATCACCCCTATTCCACGATATAAAGATACATGGCGGTTCGAACCATATATTTTTTCACACGAACAAATAACAGAGATACTAAAAAATGCCTCTGTCATGCGCTTGAGAACGACAAGTCTGAATTCTTCATTTTTTTGCATACCTGCATTAATACGGTTCTTGTATAGTACTGGAGTCAGAATATCTGAAGCATTGTCGTTAAAACTGGAAGACATAAATCTGGAGAAACAATATGCAATCATCCGTAAATCCAAAAACAAGAAAGAACACATAGTCCCCATTTCCTCCGGTTTGAGAAAGGTCTTGGAACAATACCTATCCTACAGGAATCGAATTCCCATTGATAATCTTCAACAACCAACATCGCAGCTCTTTATCAAACCGGATGGAGATATTTGCCTTAGGAGAAGTATAAATAAATGGTTTAGAGTTTTGTTGAGATTAAGCAATATCCCCTACATTGGAGATCATAAAGGCCCCAGAGTACATGATTTACGGCACACTTTTGCCGTTCATGCTCTTGAACAAATGGCAAAAATAGGCATGGATCTCTATGCTTGTTTACCAATTTTATCTGCTTGCCTGGGTCATTCCACTATATCAGCTACAGAGCATTATGTTAGGCTGACAAAAGAAATGCATCCGGAAATTACTAAATATTGTTCTGCGATTAATGAATATGTATATCCTAAAATAAAACGATAATGAAAACAAAAACTGATTTTGCAAAATTATTATCCAGGTTCTTTTCCGAGTACCTCCCGTATCAACGTAACGTTAGCCCAAATACAATTATGTCTTATAAAGATACATTTGTTCAATTGATAACATTTATGAGGGATGAGAAAAAAATTACTGTTGAAAAAATTACACTTGACACACTGAATCGCCAATTGGTTGAAGATTTTCTGTCTTGGATTCAACATAGCAGAAACTGCACTTGCTCTACGAGGAATTACAGATTGGCAGCAATCCATTCGTTCATAAGTTATCTAAAATATGAAGATGTAACCAAACTTGACAAGTGGCTTGATATTATGTCTGTTAAAGCTGTGAAGACCGAGAAAAAAAGTATGTCATACCTGACTATTGATGGCATAAAGCTCTTATTGGAACAGCCTGACATAATAAATAATCGTGGTAGAAGAAACCTTACAATGTTCACATTAATGTACGATATAGGAGCAAGGGTTCAAGAGATAATAGATTTAACCCCAAGGTCTCTACGAATCGACAGCAAACCTTACACGATTCGTGTCGTTGGTAAAGGAAGGAAGACGAGAATTGTGCCGCTAATGGAAGAGCAAGTTGAGCTTCTAAAGCAATATATTGAAGAAAATGGATTGCATAAGGATGAGATGTTGCACCATCCCCTTTTCTTCAATAATCGAGATGAAAGACTGACCAGAGCAGGAATCACCTATATTCTTAAAGCCTATATTAAGATGGCAAAAAATATAAATAAAGAATTGATACCAGATAATCTCTCATGTCATTCATTGCGGCATTCACGTGCAATGCATTTATTACAAGCCGGAGTCGGATTGATTTACATTCGTGATATTTTAGGGCATGTCTCTATACAAACGACCGAAGTATATGCTAGAGCAGATTCTAAACAAAAACGAGAAGCTTTAGAGAAAGCCTATGTAAAGTTAACTCCTAATGCGGATATGAAGAATTTATGGGAGAATAATAAGGATCTATTAGATTGGTTGAAAAGTTTTTCTTAACAGGTTTTTATGTAAAGTTGTAGTGTGAGGTCTAATAAAATAAGATTGATTATCAAGATAAAAGCATAACAACTTTACATAATGATAGGCTTTACATAAAATACA
>NZ_JAAKEM010000061.1:0-3535 GCF_011039195.1 Dysgonomonas sp. ZJ709 | reverse complement strand
TTTAGGTAACAACATACAAACCTAACCCAAAATTCACTTAAAAAAATAAACATGAAACAAGCAAATGATGAAGATTTAAAATTCAAGGATTCCCTAAGAGCTTCCTTTGAATTAGCAATGGAAGAAGACCAGCTATATAAAAATGTAGCAGAAAGATTTATTAGGATAGTAGAGGCATCCTGCATTAACTTAAGACAAACTCGGAATAATACCTCAACCAGACAATTTATAGACCCAGACGAGATTTAATATCTTTAATGTCTTTTTTAATCTCACTCATAAATTTGTCTATACTGTCATGGGGCAATGCACATATTAACTTCTTACAATTGATATCAGAGCATCTGATGTAGCTAAGCTTTGTACAACTAGAAGTTGGAGTATCACCAACAATTTCAAAAGATTTATAGCCACAATAAGGACATTTTGTACCACTATAATTATTCATAAATATAAGATTTTAAAGGTTAAACCATAAAGTTAGAAAAATAATTCAAACACCTATCAATTAGTTAATATTTATCAATATAAATTTGCATAACAACTTGAAAATGATTATATTTAATAGTAAAATTGTTATCAAAGATGGATATATTTAAAGATGAATTTAACAGTCTGATAGAACTCGTTGAATATTTCAAAGAAGAAAAGACCTGTATTCAATATTTAGCTGCTAAAAGGTGGGGAGAAAAACCATGTTGTCCCCATTGTGGGGGTGAAAAAGTATATTGCTTTTCAGACGGTAAGAGATATAAATGTGCTTCATGTAGGAAGCAATTTTCGGTCAGGGCTGGTACAATATTCGAAGACAGCAATATATCACTTAAAAAGTGGTTTATAGCCATCTATCTCATTACCTCACACAAGAAAGGAATATCTTCCTATCAACTCGCCAGAGATTTACAAATAACACAGAAATCAGCGTGGTTTCTATTGCATCGGATTAGATATGCATTAGGACAATGCGATTTAGATATCCAACTAGACAATGAAGTTGAATTAGATGAAACCTATGTAGGAGGTAAAAACAAAAACAGACATTGGAATAAGAAAATAAAGCACTCGCAAGGTAGAAGTATTGTAGATAAAGTACCTGTGTTTGGTATGGTCGAAAGAGGAGGTAAACTAATAGCAAGAGTCGTTACCGATGTCAAGGGAGAAACCCTCAAAGACATTATTAAACAAACCATTAAAGAAACAGCTACCCTCATGACCGATGAATACCTTGGCTATAAAGGCTTAGAAAAGATGTATAAACACTATGTAGTAAATCATGGTGCAAAGCAGTATGTCAATGGAGATGCTTACACAAACACAATGGAAGGATTCTGGAGTCTATTAAAAAGGGGGATTATTGGTATATACCATTCCATGACCCGAAAACACTTACAAAAATATGTAGATGAATTTGTATTTAGATATAACACAAGAAAGCTAAAAGAAGGAGAACGTTTAAATAAAATGCTATCTTTGTGTTGTACTCGTTTAACCTATAAAAACTTGATTTATGAGTAAAGAAAAAGAAAAAAAGGAAACCCCAAAAGAAACCGATAAGAAGAAACCCAATTTCGGTCAAATAATTACAGAAATAGCAAAAGTAAAGCTACCAACAAAAAACAGCGGAAAGAAAAAATAAAATTTCCCAACCAATTTACATAAAGACATTCCACTAGATACAATAGTATTTATGTGGATTTTTTAATTTTAATACTTATAAATTATGAAAGAATATAATAGAAATTACTATATATTGATAATTTTTCTAATTACTTCTGCAACCATTCTTATCAACTGTGCTACCTTAAATAAATTAGATAAGAAACTAAAAGACCTAGAATTGAGATTACAAGAGTCAGAAGGTATTTCCAATTTCGATACCAAATCTGATTTAGAAAATGCTTTCGAACAAGAGCCACTTGACCTTTCTCTGTAATAAGATATCGACAGTCAAATTTTATGTCTCCATCAATCGGATTTGTTATATAACCACCATTATTCAATACTTTACATACATCTCTAATTACAGCAATATTTAGAGATGTTTTCTTAGATAAGTCATTTGCAGAATATGACCTTCCTAAGTCAGTAACAATATTTCCAAAACCATTGTTCTCTTCACCTATTTTATAATAATAGTCAAGGACTTTTAGCACTTTATGTATTGCTTTGTTATTATTCATAAGTATTTGATTTAATGCTTTAACATCTACAAATATAACTTAAAACAAATATGTTTTGATTCAATAAACAAAGTTTTGATCTTCCATACCTTCATTTATTATTTTTCCATACCTTTGTAACTGAAATAATACGAAGCGTTTAAATATTATCCTTATTCCGAAATCTGGTAAATTTCAAATACAACAAGGATAATAAGCAAAACACTCCGCGTCCAAAAGGCGTGGGGCTGTTGCTTATTTGTTGTAGGGTGTTTACCAGAACCTCGGAATAGATAAGTTTACAGTTCCCACGCTTCTTTTTTTATCAGCTTACTTCGGGAATTGGTGAGGCAAAACATGACCAATGACTGCTAATAACACTAAAAAGGAATTTTCAGTAAGTTCCAAAATCGTATCACAACTATTATTGAGTTTAGTATTAGGATTTTCTATCCTATTTGCTGTTGAACACTATGGAAACGTAAGTTTTATTATGGGAATACGTGACCCGTTACCAGGAGAACAGCCATCCTTTTATGCTGATGCCCCACCCGAATATCCAGTAATAAAAATCAACTACACTACACCCTTTGGTACTGATACGAAAGTATCAGTGTCAGGTTGGAGAAACCAAGATGTTTACTTCTCAGATGGTAAATTTTACGAGTACAAAAACAAAGTAAAAGTGTATTTCAATGCAGCAGTAAAAGATTGCCAGTATGGATTTTTATTCTCAGGAATAATTTTCATCCTTCTACTATTCTTTACAAAGTTTAAACTAAAATTCAAATAAAAATTATGAAAACATTAATTGTTACATTACTACTCATGTGCTCTATTGGTTTGAATGCTCAAACCAGTACCTCAAAATACAATAGTACTTTAAAAAGATATGAATACTTTGATTCATCTGGAAATATGATAGGTTATGAAAAATATAATACCTATTTAAAACAATGGGAATATACAGACACACAAAAGGAAAATCAGTCAAGCGGTTACATACAACCTTATGATACCGATATGATATATGACATGGCTAGAAGAAAACAAGAGGCTTATGACTCCAATAGAGACCTAGTACAATCAAAGGTGAATGAATTAGGAGAATTTATTAACTGGATATCCGAAGAAAATGGAGGATTAACCACCTATCAACAAAAAAGAGTTAATGAAATAAATAGTCAAATATTTAATACTACCAAAGGAGTCGATTTCTCAAATAGGAATGTCACCACAAAATTACTAAATTGGATAGACAGATTGATTACAGAAGTCAGTAAATGGTCAGAATAGATTTATGATTTAAAAATAGAGGTAAAATAACAACATACAACCATGACCTAAAAATTGGGTTAAGTTTGTATGTTGTTACC
>NZ_JAAKEM010000060.1:0-3579 GCF_011039195.1 Dysgonomonas sp. ZJ709 | reverse complement strand
GTCTATCAACAAAGTGATATGCACTATCGCCACTAAAATCGGGCGATATCTTCTCGTATGCCTGAACCGCATTCGTATTAGTTGCAGTCCTATTGCTGCATGAGCATGCCACTAACGAAAGTAAGAGAGCAATAAAAGAAATATTTTTAAGTGTCATTCTATTTTTATTAATGTTATACATCACCTGTTACAAAGATAAGCAATGATAATTATTCTTAAACATAATTATTTTATAATTCCATTAGATTAAATTTTTGTTTATGTTCCATGTAAGATTTTTTAGTTTTAACCGATAAATAGACGCAATCATCTATTTCATTATTTTGTTCGTACAAATACCAAACTAAACAATCAGGCTTCCACCAAATACAAAGACCATTATGACGCACAACCTCCTCCCATTCGGCAGCTAATATATCAGTTAAACTTTTATTATCTATCCCTAGCATACCTATATATTTGTAACCTTGTTGAGCACACTGACAATATAACATTATATTAAGAAACTCGCTAAGAGTAACCTCTTCCGAATACCATTGTTTATCACCATGAGGCTGCTGATAAACGATCGGGTCGTCTCCAAACCTATCAAAAGCCCAGATACAAACGCCTTGATTTTCTAATAAGAATACCACTTTCTCTTCGGATAAATAAAGCTGATCGGGTAATGCGAATTCATTAAATGAAGTCATCAAAAGTTCATTCTTTCCTGCATAAAGGTATAAGTCCTTCAATACAGGGGGTAAATTATTACCTAATACCTGTTCAGCGTGAGCTATTTCTTCCGGCGAATAAATATCTTCAACCGATACCGAACCAATTAAACGTTCGATAGTATTTTTTATACTTTGTGATAAAACCATATTATTCATTTCATTAAAATACAAAGAGTATCAAAAGTAACACTTCAAAGTTCTTTTTTTTTATTTATACATCTTCTTATTGCTATCAATAGAATAAGCCTCTAAAAAAAATAGGACTACAAATCAAATATGTAATCCCATTTTATATCATATAAAACTGATAATTTCTTTAAGCATCAATCTTAGCATAAGTAGCATTTTGTTCGATGAACTCACGACGTGGAGCCACTTCTTCGCCCATCAGCATAGAGAAAATATGATCAGCTTCTGCTGCATTCTCAATCGTTACCTGACGAAGTGTTCTGTGCTCAGGATTCATTGTTGTATCCCAAAGTTGTGAAGCATTCATCTCTCCCAAACCTTTATATCGCTGAGTATGGATTGCGTTTTCGTCACCGTCACCGTATTTATCAATAAATGCACGACGTTGGCGATCATCCCAACAATACTCTTCCACTTTTCCTTTCTTACACAAATAAAGCGGAGGAGTAGCTATATAAATATAGCCTCTTTCCAGTAAAGCTTTCATGTGACGGAAGAAGAATGTAAGAATCAGTGTTGCGATATGGCTACCGTCCACGTCAGCATCGGTCATGATAACCACCTTTTGGTAACGAAGTTTTTGCATATTCAATTCCTTCGAATCTTCTTCTGTACCAATGGTCAAACCTAATGCAGTATAAATATTCTTGATTTCTTCACTTTCCAATACTTTATGTTGCATTGCTTTTTCCACATTCAGAATCTTACCTCTCAATGGCAAAATAGCCTGAAATCCACGGTCACGTCCTTGTTTAGCCGTACCACCCGCAGAATCCCCTTCGACAAGAAATATTTCACATATCTCAGGATTTTTACTTGAGCAGTCTGCCAATTTACCCGGAAGACCACCACCCGAAAGAGGCGACTTACGTTGTACCATTTCACGAGCTTTACGTGCTGCTGCACGGGCTGTAGCTGCAAGGATAACCTTCTCTACAATTATTTTAGCTTCCTTAGGATGTTCTTCAAGATAATAACCCAGAGCTTCACCAACTGCTTGGTCTACTGCTCCCATTACCTCATTATTACCTAATTTAGTTTTTGTTTGTCCTTCAAACTGAGGCTCTGCAACTTTAATAGAGACAACAGCTGTTAAACCTTCGCGAAAGTCATCACCACTAATCTCAATTTTCAGTTTTTCCAACATCTTAGTATCATCAGCATACTTTTTCAAAGTACGAGATAATCCTCTGCGGAAACCTGTAAGGTGGGTACCACCTTCTATAGTATGAATATTATTTACGTATGAATATACATTCTCATTATAAGATGTATTATATGTCATTGCAACTTCTACAGGAACACCTTGCTTTTCTGTTACAATATGTATAACATCTTCAATTAAGGCTTCTTTAGCAGCATCAATGTAACGAACAAATTCCTCTAATCCTCTTTCTGAATAAAAAATATCTGAACGGAATGAACCATCCTCTTTTTTATTACGAAGATCTGTCAAAGACAATTTCACACCAGCATTCAAGAATGATAATTCTCTCAAACGCGATGCTAACGTATCATATTTATATTCTGTTGTAATAAAGATTGAATCATCAGGTCTGAAAGTAATAAAAGTACCATTATCGGTAGACTCTCCAATCACTTTTAATTCCGTCGTTGGTATTCCACATGAAAACTCCATCATATAGATCTTTCCATCACGGTGTACTTCAGCACGGAAATATTTCGATAATGCATTCACACAAGACACCCCAACTCCGTGGAGACCTCCTGAAACCTTATACGTCCCTTTGTCAAATTTACCTCCGGCATGCAATACCGTCAATACAACCTCAAGAGCAGATTTCTTCTCTTTAGCCATCATATCGACAGGGATACCACGACCGTTATCTTTTACTGTAACTGAATTATCTTCGTTAATAAAAACTTGTATATCGGAACAGAATCCAGCCAAAGCTTCATCAATAGAGTTATCGACTACTTCATAAACAAGATGATGCAAGCCTTTCTCACCAATATCACCAATATACATAGCCGGTCTTTTTCTTACAGCTTCTAAGCCTTCCAGCACCTGGATATTATCGGCAGAATAAGAACCATCATTTATTATTTCCTTCTTTTCAGTCATAAATTATGTCATTTACATGCCAACAACCGACGTTGATCGTTGCATAGATTTTTCTAATAAAACCTAACAAAGATACGAAATTTATCTCATTTTAAGAAGAAAAAGCAGTAGCACTTTCAGATTTTATTCGTGCCATTTTAATTAAAAATAATCAATAATTTCAACAATCTATTAATTCCTTTTTATCCCTGAAAAGAATATAAATTTATCGAGTAGAAAAGTGACAGTAGAAAAATCACTAAAGAATTATATCGTGTATTAAGACTGAATATTAGACACCCTTACGCACAATAAAACGACGTTATAGCAGGTAAGAAGCTATAAGGGTAAAATATCCTCTGTTATTTTCTTCCTTCTTTATCAGCCTCTATTTTTTCACCGAATACTATATTTTCACATTTCTTGTTATGTATTAGTGTTAGTTTTATGTTTTCGTGAGTAGTGTATTGTATATAACGAATAAGCGCCTGTAGTATTTCTACTAGAGGCGCTCTTGCTTAAAGACGGCGGTAACCTACTCTCCCACATAATTGCAGTACCATCGGCACGATTGGGCTTAACTTCTCTGTTCGGAATGGGAAGAGGTGG
>NZ_JAAKEM010000005.1:0-190905 GCF_011039195.1 Dysgonomonas sp. ZJ709 | reverse complement strand
TATGGTATCTTCAGCTTGATTATCAAAAGTCTAATTCAAGAAATAAAGTTTCAACTTTATGTCATCCCATAGTTTACTTTTGATAATCGGTTAATCTCTACTTTTTTACAACAAAAGAATAAAATTAACCTTGCTTTTTGAATAGTAAATTATAAAACAAATATAAGAGTCATCCCGACACACAGTAAGGTATCTATTTCATAGTATGCTTTTGCAATAATAGCGATAGGTTTCTTACTACGTTTCGAAATGACAAAGAGAAATACAGATAAATTTTTCAAAACATCACAAAAAAAGACTAACCAAACGGCTAGTCTTTTTTTATTTCAATCTATTCTTAGATTATTGTAAAGCCGAAGCTCCACCAATAATATCAAGTAATTCGTTAGTAACAGCTTGTTGACGTGTTTTATTATATACTATCGTCAATTCCTGATTCAACTCCTCTGCATTATCGGTTGCTATCTGCATAGCTACCGTACGTGCCGCATGTTCAGATGCCGTAGCATCCAATAGTGCAGCATAGAGACGAGAATAAAGAACAGTCGGAATCAAACTCTCCAGAATCTCTTCCTTCGATGGCTCGAATATATAATCCACACCATAACTATTGCTTGCTCCGTCTTTAGCTTCGGGACGAGACAAATCGAATGGCAGATAAACCTTATTTTGTAATTTTTGCGAACCGGTGGAAACGAAATGATGATATATCAAAACCACTTCGTCCAATTCCCTGTTAACAAATTTACTGATCAGGTTTTTCGCTAAAGCCTGTACATCCTGAAAAGCCGGTTTGTCGGCCATCTCTTTGTAATCACCTTGCGACTTCAATCCCTGTTTCTTTACAGTATCAGCTATTTTCTTACCCACAGGGTATATCAGTATATTTTCCTTACCCAGAGGCTTAAACTTATTGTAAGTAGCAGTGAAATCTTTAATAACATTGGCATTGTAAGCACCACAAAGCGACGAGTTGGAAGCAAAAACAACTATGCCCACTCTCTTAACTTCTCTTTCCTGAATAAAAGGAGAATCGTAAGTAGCATCCGACGATAAAAGATTAGTCAGTATGGCATCCAATTTCTGCTGATAAGGCAAGAAGTTGGAAATTGCCGACTGAGCCCTATGCAGCTTAGACGATGCAATCATCTTCATGGCAGAGGTAATCTTCTTGGTACTATTTACAGAACTTATTCTGGTTTTTATTTCTTTAAGAGATGCCATAATTCAATCATTTTTTATATTGAGAGGCTACATCTTTAGCCACCTTCTTTATAATACCTTCTACTTCTTCGTTGATCTTTCCGGCTTTCAATACGTCTAGTACAGTTGCTTGATGTTGCATTTCCAATGTTCTCAGAAATTCAGTTTCAAAATCATGTACTTTTTCGGTCGGTACTTGTCTCAACAAACCGTTTGTACCACAGTACAGAATAGCGATTTGTCTTTCAACAGGCATCGGCGCATATTGAGGCTGAACCAACAATGTTGTATTTTTCTTTCCTTTGTCGATAGTCATTGCTGTAACAGCATCCAGATCACCACCGAATTTAGTAAATGCTTCCAATTCACGATACTGAGCCTGATCAATCTTCAACGTACCTGCCACTTTTTTCATGGCTTTTACCTGAGCTGAACCACCAACACGCGAAACCGAAATACCTACATCAATAGCAGGACGCATACCAGCATTAAACAAGTCAACATCGAGGAATATCTGTCCGTCGGTAATCGAAATTACGTTAGTCGGGATATATGCCGATACGTCACCAGCCTGTGTCTCGATGATAGGCAATGCAGTAAGCGAACCTCCTGCAACAACCTTACCTTTAAGACTCTCCGGCAAGTCGTTCATTTGCTCGGCCACCTCCTGTTGATTGATAATCTTAGCCGCACGTTCCAGCAAACGGGAATGCAAGTAGAAAATATCGCCCGGATAAGCCTCACGACCCGGAGGACGGCGAAGAATCAACGAAACTTCACGGTATGCTACAGCCTGTTTCGATAAATCATCATATACTACTAATGCATGACGACCAGTATCGCGGAAAAACTCTCCGATAGTAGCTCCGGCAAATGCCGAGAAGTACTGCACAGCTGCCGGTTCGGCTGCTGTTGCCGATACAATAACCGTATAATCGAGCGCACCTTTTTCTTTTAATGTTTCGACAATATTTGCTACTGTCGATGCTTTCTGACCGATAGCTACATAGATACAATATACCGGATCGCCTGCCTCATAATTAGACTTCTGATTGATAATAGTATCGATAGCAATTGCAGTTTTTCCTGTTTGACGGTCACCGATGATAAGCTCACGCTGTCCGCGACCGATAGGAATCATCGCATCCACAGCCTTAAGCCCGGTTTGTAAAGGTTGAGTTACAGGTTGGCGGTAGATTACACCCGGTGCTTTACGCTCCAATGGTAATTCCAACAATTCGCCGGTAATAGGTCCCTTTCCATCGATAGGCACACCAAGCGGATTTATTACACGTCCAAGCATACCCATCCCTACATTAATAGAGGCAATACGGCCGGTACGCTTTACTGTAAATCCTTCTTTTATCTGGTCAGATGGGCCTAACAATACAGCACCAACGTTGTCTTCTTCCAAGTTCATCACAACAGCCATTATGCCATTGTCGAACTCTAGAAGCTCATTCGATTCTGCATTTTTAAGTCCATATACACGAACAACACCATCCCCTACTTCAAGAACAGTACCAATCTCGTCAAACTGCACACGGCTGTCGATGTTTGCGAGTTGCATCTTCAATATCTCGGAGACTTCGCTTGCTTTTATATTTTCAGACATAAAACTTCTTTTTATTAAAATTTAGTGATATAATTCACTTCTCGGCTCTTACTGAGAGCTTTGTTTATGCAATCTTACTGTTTTCGGTGACAAATCTCTGCTTGATTCGTTTCAATTGAGAAGCCACACTGGCATCAAGTCGATAGGTATCTATATAGAGAACAAATCCTCCTTCGATACTCGGATCAACACTTGTTTCGAATTCGAGTGTTCCGGGTTTGATTGTTTGCAACAAACCTTTCATCTTCTCTATCACAGTATTGTCTACAGATGTAGCAGTTACAAGCCTGCTTATATTTATATGCTTAGAGTCGCGATACAAATCGCAGTAGCATAAAGCAATCACTTGCAGATACGCCTCACGTTTGTTTTTCAACACCAGATGCATAAATTGTATAAGCGCCGGGCTGGCTTTACCTCCCACGGCTGCTTTCACCAGTTCCATCTTATCTGTAGCAGTCACCATAGGATTATCCATTGCCATACGCAATTTCGGCTCACCGGCAAATGCCGAAGCAAGTTTTTTCATTTCCGAAAAAATTACATCTTCAGATTTCTGTTCCACCGCATATAGCAACAGAGCTTTAGCATATCGCTTTGAGATCATCCCTTCATTCATAACATTTAAGATTTAGAAACTAAAGCCTCATCAACCAGGCGATCAATCATTGACATTTGTTCTTTAGGGTCTTTCAACGAATTGCGAAGCACTTTTTCGGCAACATCCACAGATAATTCTGCTACCTGACGACGAATGTCGCGGATAGCCTGATCTTTTTCTGCTTGTATTTGCTTTCTGATTTCTTCCAATTCTTTCATCCCTGCAACTTTAGCCTGATCACGAGCCTCGTTTACTATACGATCGCGTGTTTCGGCTGCGTCTTTTAAGATTTGCACCTGCTCTGCTTTAGCCGACGACAATATTTCATCGCTTTTTTGCTTGATTGTAGCCAATTGTTCATTAGCTTTTTTGGCTGCATCTAAAGAGTTTTCGATATATGTTTTGCGTTCGTCAACCATTTTGGTAATTACGGGAAAACCGAATTTTGCCAAAATGAAGAATACAATACCGAAAGATAGAAGCATCCAAAACAGAAGCCCAGATTCAGGTAATAATAACATAGTTTCTTGTTTTAGGGGTCAATTATAGAATAAATCCACATACTACCACAGCGAATAGAGCAACACCCTCAACCAGAGCTGCTGCAATAATCATCGATGTACGGATATCTCCCGCAGCATCCGGTTGGCGTGCGATACCTTCCATAGCAGAAGCACCAATTTTACCGATACCCAGACCTGCTCCAATTACAGCTAATCCTGCTCCTAGTGCAGCACCAAAACCTGTTAAGCTTGCAGCATCTGCTGCTTGTAATAAAGTTGATAGTAACATAATTTTTTTATTTTATAGTTAATTAATTATTTGTTCTAAATGTATTGTATTTTATCGTTTTAATGTTCTTCTGCTTTATGATGGTGTGGTTCTATCTGTGCCAAGCCGATAAACACAGCCGACAACATAGTAAACACATAAGCCTGAATGTATGCAACCAATATTTCTACCAGACTGATAAACACATTGAGCAATACCGATACAAATGTCATAGAGCCGCTTATTGCAGGACCCATATTGGCTGTAACGAATATCAAACATGTTAATCCGAGTACAATAGAGTGACCAGCCAATATATTTGCAAATAGACGAATCATCAATGCAAAAGGCTTAGTGAATACTCCGACCAACTCGATAGCAGGCATAATAGGAATCGGCACTTTTAGCCATGTTGGTACATCGGGCCAGAAAACTTCTCGCCAGTATTCTCTTGTTCCAAAGAAATTGACTATCACAAATGTGAACAATGCCAATATCAATGTTACCGAAATATTACCTGTAACTGTTGCACCTCCCGGGAAGATTGGGATTAAGCCCATAATATTGTTGAAGAAGATAAAGAAAAATACCGTCAACAAGTATGGAGAGAATTTCTTATAGTTCTTGCCTACGCAGGGTTTAATAATATCGTCCTGAACGCTCATTACAAACATTTCCATAAAGCCTACAAAACCTTTCGGGGCTTTGTGTTCTCCGCTCTTAGCTTGTTTCTTATACCATCCGGCAACGCTCATCACAATAATGATAAGCAGGATAGAACTGATAATCAAACTGACAGCAATCTTTGTCAATGAAAAATCCCAAGGGCGAATTTCTTCTCCGGCTGCATTCTTCTCTACTATCTTTCCTCTGTGATCTCCCGATTGAGCAATGTAAAAGCCTTTGTAAGCCTCATGCCCATGATGAAATTTAGAAGACATAAACACATTCAGACCACTCTCCTCACCTATTACAATTATAGGTAAAGGAATAGAAACATGTGTTTCGCCGATAGTAGTCAGATGCCATTCGTAGGCATCGGCCAAGTGATCCAGAATCAATTCTTTAACATTCAATTCCTTTTCCTCTGCTTGTGCTTCATGCCCTTCTGCTCCGTCTTGCGACATAACAGGTTGAACGCCTGCTAGGGAAAAGATAAAGAGGAATGTTAAGATGTATTTCAAATAGTGTTTCATTCTATTGTTTTTTTTCCTTCAACCGTTTTTCTATCCTCGTAAATATAAGTGTTTCCACAAATAAGTAAAGAAGATAAAACAACATAAAAATAAGAATAAAGTTTTTTATCCCTTCTTTGATAACCAAAGCATATATACCTACGAATATAATAGAGGCAAATATCTTAACTATCTTGGTCAGCATGTATGTATTAAGCAACTGTCTCTGTGTTGCTTTTCGGCTCTGTGCCTCAACATAGGCTACTACCGAAGATTCCAGCACCAAGAAGTAGAGCAAAATACCTTCGAACCAATTTGGATAATAATCGGGTAACTGAAAGTACAACAATGCACCGATAAGTCCTCCGGCTATTAATCCGAATGCAAGAATAATGGTTACCAGTTTAGCTCTGAAAAAATCCATATATTATACTACACAAATAGTTACCACACCATTATTCACTTCGGCAATTCCGCCTTTTACGTCCAGTGTCTTATCATTTCCTCTCACGCTATACGTAATAACCCCCTCTTTGAGAGGTGAGATCAGCGGAGCATGGTCGGGATGAACACCGAAGCTACCGGCTATACCGGGAATAATGACAGATGACACTGCCCCCGAAAACAATCTTTTTTCGGGCGATATAATATTTAATTGGAGTTCTGAACTTCTCATAATCTATTTTTTAGTCAGCTGCCTGAGCTAATAGTTTTTCACCTTTTGCTATTGCATCTTCAATTGTACCCACATTCAGGAATGCTTGTTCAGGTAAGTGATCCACTTCACCGTCCAATATCATCTTGAATCCGCGGATAGTATCTTGAATGTCAACAATCACTCCGGGAACACCTGTAAACTGTTCGGCAACGTTAAACGGTTGCGAAAGGAAACGTTGTATACGTCTCGCTCTGTTTACAGTTTCTCTGTCTTCGTCCGAAAGTTCTTCCATACCCAAGATAGAAATAATATCCTGAAGTTCTTTGTTACGCTGAAGGATTTGTTTTACACGCTGTGCTGTATCATAATGATCTTGACCTACAACATTAAGGTCAAGGCTTCGTGATGATGAATCCAGCGGATCCACAGCAGGGTAAATACCCATCTCGGTAATCTTACGGCTTAGTACTGTCGTCGCATCCAAATGCGAGAACGTTGTAGCCGGAGCAGGGTCGGTCAAGTCATCGGCAGGCACATACACGGCTTGCACCGATGTAATAGAACCATCTTTGGTCGATGTGATACGCTCTTGCATCGCTCCCATCTCTGTAGCCAGTGTAGGTTGATAACCCACAGCCGATGGCATACGTCCAAGTAGAGCAGACACCTCTGAACCCGCTTGCGTAAAACGGAATATATTATCAATAAACAACAGGATATCTTTCGGACCGTCTGATTTTGCATCACGGAAAGCTTCCGCAATTGTCAACCCTGATAGTGCCACATCGGCACGTGCTCCGGGAGGTTCGTTCATCTGTCCGAACACAAGTGAGATTTGCGATTTTTCGACCTCTTTAGGGTCTACTTTCGACAAATCCCAATTTCCTTCGTCCATGCTTTTCTTAAATTCATCGCCATAGCGAACTACTTCCGATTCGATCATTTCGCGAAGCAGGTCATTTCCCTCACGGGTACGCTCTCCTACTCCGGCAAATACCGAATATCCGTTGTGTTTCTTAGCAATATTGTTGATAAGCTCCATAATTAATACGGTCTTTCCAACTCCGGCACCACCAAACAAACCTACTTTACCTCCCTTTGCATACGGAGCTAAAAGGTCTACAACCTTAATACCCGTAAAAAGGACTTCGCGGCTTGTTTGCAACTCTTCAAATTTCGGCGGTTCTCTATGAATAGGTGAGCCTCCTGTTTTATCAAGGGAAGACATACCATCGATAGCATCACCTACTACATTCATTAAACGTCCTTTTACCTGATCACCTATTGGCATTGTTATCGGTGAGCCTAAAGCCAAAGCATCCAACCCACGACGAAGTCCGTCTGTACTGTCCATTGCAACAGTACGAACTGTATCTTCACCGATATGCTGCTTAACTTCGAGGATTAAAGAACGACCGTCGGGTCTTTTTACTTCAAGAGCTTCATTAATTTTTGGCAAATTCAATGCTGGATCACCTGTCTCAAAACAAACGTCCACTACCGGACCGATTATTTGTGAGATATGCCCAATCTTCTGTGACATAAGCTATTTATTTATTATATTATTTATTCATTTTCTATTTCTATAAATACGATAAACCCTGTTTTAAATTATAAAATGAAATAAAAGTACCAACTCGTCAAAGTTGTTTAAACAACCCTAAGTATCAGGTACATAATATCCCTAAATTAGTTAAAATTTATAACAATTTCTAAGTCTAAAAAATGTCTAAGAACTTGTGTTTATCTGTTCATGGTCGCTGACATACCCTGTTAATGTCATAGCAAATATAATCATTATTCATTTTTTAGTGCTACTTTTGTATAAAAAAAGTAAGTAGACTTATTATTTTAAGGATTAGTTAACATTAGTTATTGGAATAATCAAAGAAATTTAAAATGGGAAAAATTTTAATTATAGGTGCCGGTGGAGTTGGAACCGTTGTAGCTCATAAAGTTGCACAGAACTCTGATGTTTTCACAGAAATCATGCTAGCCAGCCGCACAAAATCGAAATGCGATGCAATAGCTCAAGCTATTGGTGGAAATAAGATACAAACAGCCAAAGTGGATGCTGACGATGTGGAAGATTTGAAAAGATTATTCAATTCGTTTAAACCAGAGTTGGTGATTAATGTAGCTCTTCCATACCAGGATCTTACAATAATGGATGCTTGTCTGGCTTGTGGTGTTAACTATCTCGACACTGCAAACTATGAGCCTAAAGATGAAGCTAAATATGAGTATGGATGGCAATGGGCTTATCAAGACAGATTCAAAGAAGCCGGATTGACTGCTATCTTAGGTTGCGGATTCGACCCGGGCGTTACAAGTGTATTTACTGCTTATGCAGCGAAACATCATTTCGATGAAATTCACTATCTTGATATCGTAGATTGCAATGCAGGTGATCACGGAAAAGCTTTTGCTACAAATTTCAATCCTGAAATCAATATACGTGAGGTTACTCAAAAAGGAAAGTATTGGGAAAATGGCGAATGGATAGAAACCGAACCGCACGAAATACATAAACCACTGAATTATCCTAATATCGGACCGAAAGAGTCTTATGTAATTTATCACGAAGAATTAGAATCGTTGGTGAAAAACTTCCCGACTCTTAAACGTGCCCGTTTCTGGATGACATTCGGACAAGAATATCTTACACATCTACGTGTGATACAAAATATAGGCATGGCTCGTATCGACCCTGTTATATATAATGGTGTGGAAATCGTTCCTATCCAATTCTTAAAAGCTGTGCTTCCCGATCCGGGTGAACTAGGAGAAAACTATATCGGCGAAACTTCAATCGGCTGCCGTATCAAAGGTTTGAAAGATGGTAAAGAGCGCACTTATTATGTATATAATAACTGTTCGCACGAAGCTGCCTATAAAGAAACAGGTGCACAGGGAGTAAGCTATACGACCGGCGTTCCTGCAACTATCGGTGCTATCATGTTTATGAAAGGTCTATGGCGCAAACCGGGTGTATATAATGTAGAAGAATTTAACCCTGATCCGTTTATGGAACAATTAAACAAACAAGGATTGCCTTGGCACGAATTGTTCGATATTGATTTGGAAATGTGATCAGTCAGATAACATAATAAAAAAGCTCGTAGAATAGTCTTCTACGAGCTTTTCTTATTTTAGACACATGCTAAAAGGCTCAAACATATATTAATCCTGTTGTTACTTCTTCCACGCTTTGTATGTAACAGTTGTCGTATATGTCCATACCTTATTTGTGATTTTATCAGTTAAAGTATATACTAATGCTGTCGGATAATCTTGAGCGTTGTATGTATATGCCCAAGCATATACTGTATCATCTTCTGGTAGCAAATTACCATTCTTATAAATTGCGATACTACGGTCATTAACATTGTTCAAACTCTTTGAATTTATTTGGTTTGAAAAATAGTTGATAAGCCATGCCGGTATATTCAGATTCTTAAGAATACTATTTTTAGAATCATATTGATAAACAGTCACATTCTTAAATACATTTCCGGAATTATCTGAATAATTTTCGGTGCGTTTTACCAAATTACCCTTTTCATCATATTCATGCTCTGGAACCACTGTGTAATTAGATTTATCGCCAGATAAAAATCTTCCTTCTTCATCCACATCAAATATATATGTGTTTGTCTTTGTCGAACCATACATAGTAAAATCTTCCTTTAATGTTACCTGCTTAGCAACATCATTATATATGAAAGTCGCATTTGATGTAGCTGAACTGGCAGGATTATTTTCGTTCGGCAGATTACCACGATAACCGATAACATTACCTTCATCATCATATTCGAAGGTAATGTGGCTATATTCTATCATGTTCGGCTTCGAAGTTGGGTATGGCTTATTATACATCTCCAGTACCGACAAACGGTTTAAATCGCCGTAAGTAAATACATATTTACATGTAGCCTCCGGAAATTCATAATTAATCTGTGCAGGTAACAACTTCTCCGAAATTTCCTCTTCAGCGCCTCCGGTTATTGTGCCACCAGTCTCCCACTCTTCTACCGATGTGCCTATAGATGACGCATCGCTCAGATTAATCTGAAGATCGAAATTGTATTTCTTACCCGAAACCAATGTTATATTGCTAGGTGTAGTGTAATACAACTGTTTACCCGAAGCCAATGTTATTTTTAAGAATTTAGTTCCGGCAGCAACTTCTTGTGGTACGATTATTCCGACACCTTCGCCAAGTTGCACTTCTTGCATTTTAGATGTTGAACCTAAAACACCCGTTAAACGATTAAATTCTATTGCAGAAAAAGCATTCACAACGCTTACTTTAGCACCTGCAAGGTCAGGAGAGCCATTGCCTGCACTTAGCGTGTAGGTTATCTGGGATAATTTGTGCTTAAAATTCAATACAATTTGCGCTGTAGTAGCTGATTGTACAAATTCTGCACAATGCAAAAGATCTGAAGCATGAATACTCGGAGCATCTGTTTGATCTGCTAACACAGTAAATGCATAAGTCGCATTTTCGGTTGCCGAGTAAGGGTGATAAGCTGATATTTTCAGACTATTACCGTTAGTTGGAAAGTACTGGGTGATTCCTGCCAAGCTACCAGCGCCATCGGCTGTATAAGCCAGATTTTGCTCATAGATTGTTGCCGGAGTTGCAGAATTCTCTGCAATCAACACTCCAATTTGTTGGTCCTTAGCGATCAGAGCACTTTCATACCCTGATTTTGTGGAAACGACTTCGGTAGAAAATCTGATTTCTTTTTGTCCCGATACAGATGTTTCATCATCATTACTACATGAGACAAAAAATAGAACCGCAGTAAGTAAAGTTGAAAGTTTTTTCATAATTAAGGGGTTAAGTAAATAAAGTTTGTTGATTTTTCAAATATTGTTTGTGTTTGAAGAACTGGGACTAATTAAGTATTTACATATCGCAAATTCAAAAAAGAGAAGAAAATAGTTTGTAATGTTTGTTTAGTTAAAAAGGCTAATACGTACAAATATAGTTAATTCTGATTATAAAGGTGTTACCAGAACGATAAAAAATATTAAATATTTTTTATCGTAACGAAATGACATTGAGTTAATCTTGACTTTTAACCACAGAGAAAAAGTCGAGAAGACTTCATTATTTATTATATCACAACAACTAATATCAGAAAAAGTATTTATCTTTGATGAAACAAAAATCTGTTATGAAAAGAATATTTTTATTTGATATACATTTTCTGCATAGAGGTAGCTGTTTTATTATTGATTTTATTAAAATTTAGATATATTTATCCTCGAAGAAGTTACCTTTTTCGGGGATTTTTTTTGACCAGATACATTATCGTTCTTCAAATTAAAGACATATGAGTAACAAGAGTTTAGTATCCATTACAAATTATTCGAAAGAAGACATTCTCAGAATACTGAGTTTAACTAAAAAGTTTGATGAAAACCCTAACAGACGGCTGCTTGAAGGCAAGGTCTGTGCAACTCTCTTTTTCGAGCCATCGACCCGTACTCGTCTTAGTTTCGAAACGGCAGTAAACAGACTTGGGGGGCGAATTATCGGTTTTACTGATGCTTCTACCACCAGCTCATCCAAAGGTGAGACATTGAAAGATACAATCCTGATGGTAAACAACTACGCTGATATCATTATTATGCGCCATCATCTGGAAGGTGCTGCACGATATGCATCCGAAATCTCGAGTGTACCAATCATCAATGCGGGCGATGGTGCAAACCAGCATCCGACTCAAACAATGCTCGATATATACTCGATATATAAAACGCAGGGAACATTAGATAATCTGACAATTACCATTGTAGGTGACCTGAAATACGGACGCACTGTGCATTCTCTGATTATAGGCATGTCGCACTTCAATCCGACATTCCTTTTTGTTGCACCGGAAGAATTGCGAGTACCGGAGGTTTATAAGAACTTCTGCGACGAGAATAACATCAAATATGAAGAGCATATCGACTTCACACCCGAAGTTATAAACAAAGCGGATATCCTTTATATGACCCGTGTGCAGCGTGAACGCTTTACTGATCTGATGGAATACGAAAAGGTAAAAAACATCTATATTCTTCGCAAGGATATGCTAAGCGAGACTAAAGACAATCTCAAAATATTGCACCCGTTACCTCGTGTAAACGAAATACAGCAAGATGTAGACGACAGCCCTAAGGCTTATTATTTTGAGCAAGCAAAAAATGGCATGTTCACACGTGAAGCTGTAATATGTGACGCATTGAATATCCCAATAGAATAATAATTCAGGAAAAATATCTATCGATATGAAAGAAAAAAGAACAGAATTGCAAGTAGCTGCCCTTTGCAACGGAACAGCAATAGATCATATACCATCAGATGTTGTATTCAAAGTTGTCTCACTCTTAGGCTTGGAAGAATTAGACAATCCGATTACTATTGGCAACAAACTCGAAAGTAAAAAGATGGGCACCAAGGGTATTATAAAAATAGCTGACAAGTTTTTTGAAGAAAACGAAATAAACAGGATAGCAGTTGTAGCACCTAATGTTGTGCTGAATGTCATCAGGAACTACGAAGTGGTAGAAAAGAAAAGAGTTGAGCTACCGCAGACTATTCTGGGAATTGTAAAATGTAACAATCCTAAGTGTATCACCAATAATGAACCTATGCATACCCGATTTGAAGTAATTGATTACGCCAATATCGAATTGAAATGTCATTATTGCGGAGTTAAAATAGACAAGGAAGATATTGTTCTAAAATAAATAAAGATATGAAGATACTTAAATATTCCCTTTATGTATTTCTGATTATTATCGGTATCGTAATTGGACTTATTGTTACCCATTATCACCGATTCCAAACGGCAGAAGCTATTAATCTTATCGATTTAGCAACCTTAGTTACTACTATTTTCTTAGCTGTCTATATACCTGAAGTTCTAGACAGGCAGCTCCAGGTACAAAAAGACAAGAAAGATCTGATAGAGAAACGTATAGAAGAGCTACAAGCCTTCTACCGCAGAATAAATCTATTGGTGCAACAAGAGAGTAAGTCGATGAAGGACAATATGTCGATCCGAAATACGCTTGACCTATGTCAATATAGATTAGATACCATAACAACTCTGCTGGACTTTGCCAAGATGAAGACATCTTTTGAAAACGAGATTATAGAAATCAATGATCTTTGTACGCAACACAGAAATTTACTGTCGACAAGTAAGCTTACTACCGAAGAGGGATTTGTATATCCTGATGATATACAAGAGCAAGAAGAGGTATTATATAATAAAATAGATAAAGCAACCTGCTTGCTTGTATTTAAAATTAGCGAGGCATAAACCATGAAACAAGACTGGAAACCGGGAACTCTGATATATCCTCTCCCTGCTGCAATGATTAGTTGCGGAAATACTCCAGAGGAATATAATATAATAACACTGAGCTGGCTTGGAACTATTTGTACCAATCCTCCTATGTGCTATATATCTGTTCGCCCCGAACGCTATTCTTACGATATTATCAAAAAGAATATGGAATTTATTATTAATATCACGACCGAAGATTTAGCCTTTGCCACCGATTGGTGTGGGGTGAAATCGGGCAAAGATTATAATAAGTTTGACGAAATGGGTCTCACTGCAGGAAAAGCAAGTATAGTGCAAGCACCCACAATAGAAGAATCCCCTTTAAATATAGAATGCAGGGTGAGAGAAATTATGAGTCTGGGATCGCACGACATGTTTATTGCCGATGTTGTAAATGTGAAAGCAGACGAAAAATATATCAACCCCGAGACAGGTAAATTCAGTTTGGAGGAGGCAAAACCAATTGCCTATTCACATGGTCAGTATTACGAGTTAGGAAACAAACTAGGAGGTTTCGGCTGGTCTGTCAAGAAAAAGAAATAATCAGAATTCCAGTTCCAATCCATCGTAAGACAAGAATACATTTTCGGGTAAATCCTTTTGCACTTCGGCATGCAATCCTATTTGATGACTCATATGGATCAGATATGCCTTTTGGGGAGCTATACGACGAATATTTTCCAGCGCTTGTTCCAAATTTTCGTGAGATAGATGCTCTTTTATCCGCAAGGCATCGATAACGAGTACTTCCAGATTCTTCAATTTATCATATTCTTCTTCAGGAATGTGTTTCACATCTGTGAGGTAAGCAAAATCCTGTATGCGATAACCATAGATAGGAAGCTTATAGTGTATAATGTTTATAGGAAGGACTTCTACACCTTCTATTAAAAAAGGCTTATCAGACGCCACTTCATTGAGATGCAACACAGGGATACCGGGATAAGGATGATTATTAAAGCAGTATGGAATTCTAGCACGAAGAGAATCTAACGCTATTTTATTCGAATAAATCTCAATATCACCAAGCTTACAATACGGACGAAGATCGTCTAATCCACCCACATGATCGTAATGCTCGTGAGTAATAAGCACACCATGAATTTTTGTAAACTCCTCACCTAATATCTGCTCCCTGAAATCGGGACCACAGTCTATCAAAATTCTTTTACCATTTACTCCAATTAAAACAGACGCCCTCAAGCGCCTGTCTTTTTTATCATTAGAGGTACAAACTTCGCATCGGCAACCGATTTCGGGATTGCCTGTCGATGTTCCTGTACCTAAAAACTTAACCTTCATATTTTAAAATTCATTCATTGACTGCTATCCATACATCTGAAAATGGAATAGCATATTGTTTTAGAAGCTCTGCCCTAGAGTAACGATTTACATACTTCTCTCTGACTTCAGTTCTCTTTTTCACTGCATCATTTTTCTCATCATAGCTACCCAATATAAAATAATAAATTCCTTTATTATTTTTGGCGATAACAACTGGTTCATCTGCTTCTTCAAATGCCAACTTGAGTCGTTCAACTCCTTCTTTTTTAGATAAAGAAGCAATAACAACGCTATACTGTTTTAATTGGCCTTCATAGCCCTCTTCTGCTGTAATCTTTGCTTTTCTAAACACCACCTTATCCCCATCGGCCTTCGTTTTATCCAACACAACAGGTTCTTTCGATTTCGTCTCTGACTTTGATTCTCCTGTTCTAATTTCTGTCATCGGCACTGATGAAACAGGTGAAACAGACGACTCCTCGAATTGCGCTGATTGTTGAGACAGACCTCCTTGAACTGTTTGTACCGACCCTGCGCCCACTTTATCTGTTACAACAGGCAAAGGATCTGTAGATACCGCCGATACTACACTATTTTGTTGAACAGATTCGTCTTTCTGTTTTTTCTTAGCCTCTTTTCTTTCCTTTCGCTCTATCCTCTCATTTTCTTTTCTAAGTAGTTCAGCTTCTTCTGCGACACGTGCCTGACCAATGGATATTGCCGCGGCATACTCCTTATTGGCAGTTGTATAAAACGTTCGGTATCCACCAGAACTATCTGTTTTACAAGAAGTTAATATTGTTATAAATAATAAAAATAAAGTTGTGTAGCTTAAAGTCCTCATACGCGTGATAGTAAAGTTTTTAATATTATAGAAATATATACGACAAAGATATAAAAAGCAGTCTGAATATTGCACATCATACCCAGACAAAATACAAGAGGAGCCTACATCTAGACTCCTCTTATATATTATATTACTAATTTGGATTCTTAGTATTCACGTTGCAAAATCCACCAATCATTGAAAGGAATACCATATTTACTTTTCAATGTCGTTGCATCGCCTTTAGCAGCATACTCTGCTAAAATCTCGCTTTTTCTTGCAGAAGCCTGATCTTTAGAATCGAAGCTGGCAATAATAACGCGATACATACCTTGTTCGTTTTGAGCAAGAATAACTTTATAACCATCGTTTTCTATTCTTTGTTTCAACGATTCTGCGTTTGGTTTCATACCCATAGCAGCAATTACTACGCTATAAGCTCTTAATCCAGATGCATCTGCATCATATACAGGAGTGATTTTTTCTTTACGAACCGACTCTGATGAGGTTGGATACGTAGGAGTTGTAGTTGCAGGCGTAGTTACAGCAGCAGGTGTATTTTCCTCTACTTCTCTTTCTTTAGCAGCTTCATACACCGATTTGTATGCACTTTGTTTTGGTTTACAAGAGCCAAATGAAACGAGGCAAACTATAGCCAATCCGATTCCAATTAATTTCTTATTCATAAGTAATTTTTAATTATCCTAAGTTATTTTATTTAACACAAATATAGTATATTACCTTTATATATAACAGCTACGGAAGCAAAAACGTTCGCTTTTCACTTTAATTAATAAATTCAAATCCTGTATAAGGAACCAAAGCTTTCGGAATACGAATACCTTCGGGCGTCTGATTATTCTCCAACAATGCGGCTACAATGCGAGGGAGTGCCAGTGCACTGCCATTTAATGTATGTACCAGTTGCATTTTTTTATCAGCATCACGATAGCGACATTTCAAACGATTGGCCTGAAAATTTTCGAAATTGGATACGGAGCTGACTTCGAGCCAACGCTCTTGAGCAGCAGAATAAACCTCAAAATCGAATGTAAGAGCCGATGTAAAACTCATGTCTCCTCCGCAGAGGCGAAGGATACGCCAAGGTAATTCTAAGTCTTCGACCAATGATTGCACATAATCGACCATTTCTTTGAGCGATTGGTACGAATTTTCGGGTTTGTCAATACGTACAATCTCTACTTTATCGAACTGATGTAGGCGATTCAATCCTCGTACATCTTTACCATACGAACCGGCTTCGCGACGGAAACATGCCGAATAGGCGGTATTTTTGATAGGCAGGTCTCTTTCTTCGAGAATCACATCTCGGTATATATTAGTTACAGGTATTTCTGCCGTAGGGATCAAATATAGGTCGTCTACCGTAGCATGATACATTTGCCCTTCTTTGTCGGGCAAATTACCTGTTCCATAACCCGAAGCGGCATTAACTACATACGGTGGTTGCACCTCCATATAACCTGCGTCACGCGCTTTATCGAGGAAGAAATTAATAAGGGCACGTTGTAAACGAGCACCTTTTCCTTTATATACAGGGAAGCCTGCACCTGCAATTTTCACTCCTAATTCGAAGTCTATCAAATCGTACTTTTTCGCTAAGTCCCAATGAGGAACAGCATCTTTATCTAATGTAGGGATAGTACCACCCGTTTTTTCAACAACATTCTCTTCGGGTGTTCTACCTTCGGGCACTTCGTCAGCAGGAAGATTGGGAATAAGATACAACAACTCTTGCAAGTCTATTTCAGCCTGACGCAAAGCATCTTCTATTACTTTATTCTCCGCTTTTATTTCGGCAACTCTGTTTTTAGCAGCTTCTGCCTCTTCTTTTTTGCCGTCTTTCATCAGCATGCCGATCTGCTTCGACAAGGTATTCAATTCGGATTGCGAAGCATCTAGCGTTGTCTGACTCTGACGTCTGATCTGATCTATTTCTAATACACGAGCAACTATTTCTTTTGCATCGAAGTGCTTCTTCGCTAATCGTTTGATTACCTCTTGCGGATTTTCGCTTATTGTCTTAAGAGTCAGCATTATTATTTATTTAAGTGACAAAGTGAATATTTTATGTGTACAAAGTTATAAATATTTTAAGAAACATGTTTCAAAAATCATTTTATTCTGTACTGTACATCTCTATAGTATTCGATTAATTGATATTAATAGAAAAAGGTTGCTTTCGTTAGCAACCTTTTTCTATATATTATACTAGTTTCAATTAACGATGCTATGCTCTCAAAAAGGTTTTTCGACGTGGGCATACGGTACTTTTGCTACAATCTTCCAATCATTATTAAATTTCAATAAAGAAATATAATCCGTTGCTATCAATTCCCCTCTCCTATACAACCGTACTTTTGCGATAGCTGCCGTTCCGGTTATATCTATAAATACGAACTCATGTGTCAGATTGCGCAAATCAGCATTACCTTTATTATCCACTTTATAATCATCTATAACCTTTTTCCATTCGAGAAGTGGAAATTTAGCCAGATTATTTCCGTCAGCTGAAAAAATAGCAAAATCGGGATGAAACAATTCCAGCATCTTATATGTATTCAACTCATTAGCAACAGCATTAATATATTTTTCTTCCAGTAATTTCTCAATTTTTTGTTCTTCCATTTTGTCTTTTGTTTTAGGATTATTACTTTTAGCTTGTTGAGACGAAGCCAATATAAATACGAATAAAATAATAGTTGTATATAGAAACTTTCTCATATCCTCTTTTTCAATTTGTTGTTAATCCACCATCCACCGAATATATGGCTCCGGTTATCCAATTCGCCTTATCTGAAGCCAAAAATACAGCCATTTGTGCAACATCTTCGGGCTGCCCTATCCTACCTAAAGGATAAATAGTTTGTATTAAATCTTCAAATTCTTTTAATGCGTTCGAGTTTAGCTTTGTCAGATTGTAACGTAACTGCGGCGTATCAATACTTCCGGGGGCTATACCATTTACTCTCACACCTTTTGCCCCTGCTTCAAAAGCTAATGCCTTAGTAAATGAATCGATAGCTCCTTTTGTCAATGAATAAGCTGTGGTACTCCTGCCCGGGAGCATACGATGAGAGAAATAGGACGAGATATTAATCACATTTCCTTTATTCTCGCTTAGTGATGCAAACAAATGTTTAGTCAACATATAAGGAGCTCTCACATTCAAATCGATATGCATATCTAAATCGCTCAAATTCATATCAGTAAAAGGTATAAATCTTCCGATTCCAGCATTATTCACTAAAACATCGAGCTTTGGAAAAAGCTTCAGAATGTGCTTCGACACACTTTCTATTTGCGATAGTTCAGATAAATCTGCTTTTATAAAGAATACTTCTGAACCCAATAGATCGAGCTCCTTTTTCGCAGCAATCAGCTTATTCTCATCACGTCCAATCAGACACACATTGGCTCCATTTTTTGCAAATTCTTTAGCGATAGCTAGTCCTATACCATCACTACCTCCCGTTATTACAGCATTTTTGTTTTTTAGCATTTTAATATCAATTTTAGGCTTACAACCTCCATTCTTAAACAAATAGAGGTTGTAAAGTTTTTATTATTTCACTTCAATATGACGGATAAAAGAGATAGGTTCGAATAAACCCAATGCAAAACATTCTTTCGTGTGAGCAGCCTGCATATGTGCTTCCAGCGCTTCTTCGTTTTTAAATATTTCCCACAGAACAAACTCTTCGCTGTTATCTTTGTTTTCAAATATTCTGAATAACTCACAACCAAGTTCCTTTTCTGTTTCTTTTACCAATTTAATTACAGCATTTTTAAATTCTGCTGTTTTACCTTTTTTACATCTCAGAATTACTGTTGATTCTACTTTTTGACTTTTCATTTTTTGTCGATTAATTTCTTTAAATTTACATTAAATACAACAATTGTAAATAATTTACAATTGCAAAGTAAAATAATTTTTGTTACATTTGCAACAATAATTGTAAATTATTTTCAAAATGAGCGACATTAATAGGCTATATTCCGATATGGAATTTCTTGATAAGCTAATGGTTGGTATTGGCGAGGTATCCTTGATAACAGGTATTCCTACACGCCAAATCCGCTATTGGGAAGAAAAAGGAATCATCACAAGCCTAACCGAAGAAGAAGGGAAGAATAGGCGATATGATTATCCTAATATCAAAAAAATGCTATTGATAAAAGAACTATTAGATGAAGGCTACACCTTGGACGCAGCTGCCGAAAAAGTCAAGAACAGATTAGAAATGATCGAAGAAACTTTAAAGAAGTTACGCAAATAAGTTTGAAACAATCAGGTAAAAACTAATAAACATCTGTGCTATTTATTACTTTAGTTTCTATCTTTGTTTTCCAAAATGAATTTCACCTAAAAATCGAAATATAAAGAGAATCATTTATATGACTAAAAAATTCAATAGAACCCTTGTCACATCGGCGTTGCCTTATGCAAATGGCCCTGTACATATCGGTCATATGGCCGGAGTGTATATCCCTGCGGATATTTATGTACGCTATCTGAGATTGAAAGGCGAAGAAGTACTTTTCATCGGAGGGTCGGATGAACATGGTGTTCCTATTACTATACGTGCTAAGAAAGAAGGCGTTACACCGCAGGATATCGTTGACAAGTATCATGGCATTATCAAGAAATCGTTCGAGGATTTTGGTATCACCTTCGATATATATTCACGCACAAGCTCGGATGTACACAAAAAAACAGCTTCCGATTTCTTTCTCGAACTCTATAATAAAGGCGAGTTCGAAGAAAAAACAAATGAGCAGTATTACGACGAAGAGGCCCAGATGTTTCTTGCCGACCGCTATATTATGGGCGAATGTCCGCACTGTGGTAATCCGAATGCTTACGGAGACCAATGCGAATCGTGCGGAACTTCTCTAAGCCCTACAGACCTGAAAAATCCTCATTCTACTATATCCGGCTCTACGCCTGTCATGCGTGAAACCAAACACTGGTATCTACCGCTTGACAAACATGAAGGATGGTTGCGCCAATGGATACTGGAAGATCATAAGGAGTGGAAAAGCAATGTATACGGACAATGTAAATCGTGGCTCGACATGGGTTTACAGCCCCGTGCCGTAAGCCGTGACTTAGACTGGGGCGTGCCTATCCCCCTACCGAATGCGGAAGGTAAAGTGCTTTATGTCTGGTTCGATGCACCAATCGGTTATATATCGAACACAAAAGAATTATTGCCCGACAGCTGGGAGAAATGGTGGAAAGATGAAGATACTAAATTGCTTCACTTCATAGGTAAAGACAATATCGTGTTTCACTGTATTGTATTTCCTGCCATGCTTAAAGCCGAAGGTTCTTACATATTGCCGGAAAATGTTCCTGCAAATGAATTTTTGAATCTCGAAGGTGACAAGATATCGACTTCACGCAACTGGGCTGTATGGTTGCACGAATATCTTGAAGATTTTCCGGGACAACAGGATATACTTCGTTATGTATTGACAGCCAATGCACCCGAAACAAAAGATAACGACTTCACTTGGAAAGATTTTCAAGCTCGTAATAACAACGAACTGGTAGCTATATTTGGTAATTTTGTGAACCGTGCGCTGGTATTGACTCAAAAATATTTCGACAATAAAGTTCCTCAACTAAACGAGTTGACTGCTTACGATAAAGAAACCCTTGCTGAGTTTGCCGATGCGAAAAGTAAAGTAGAATCGTTACTCGATATATATCGTTTTCGTGATGCGCAGAAAGAGGCTATGAATCTGGCTCGTATCGGAAATAAGTATCTGGCAGACACAGAACCTTGGAAGATTGCTAAAACAGATATGGATCGTGTAGCTACAATCATGAATATATCGTTACAAATAACAGCTAATCTGTCGATTGCGTTCGAACCATTCTTACCATTCAGCGTAAAGAAAATCCGTCAATTTATAAATATGGACAACCTTACATGGAATCAGTTGGGAAGAACTGACTTGTTACCCGTAGGACATCAATTGAATCCGTCGGAATTACTATTTGCGAAGATAGAAGACGAAACAATTGAAAAACAAGTACAGAAACTTCTTGACACGAAGAAAGCAAATGAAGAACAAGCCGAAATAAAGGTCGCTCCTCAAAAAACAAATGTAGCTTTCGACGATTTTGGTAAACTTGATCTCCGAGTAGGAACTATACTTGAATGTACTAAAGTACCTAAGACAGATAAGTTACTTCAATTCCTGATAGATGACGGTATGGCAAAACGCACTATTATATCGGGCATTGCAGCATGGTACAAACCCGAAGATCTGATAGGAAAACAAGTATGCTTTATAGCTAATCTCGAGCCGCGGAAACTGAAAGGAATAGAATCGCAAGGGATGCTCCTTTCTGCCGAAAATGCAGATGGAAGTTTATCGCTGATCCAACCTTCCTCAACAGTGAATCCGGGTAGCCAAATAGGCTAAAAAAAATATCATGATATGCCAATATACAAATATGAGAGTAATTGGCATATCATTTTTTATGCGCTTCTACTACTTAATAAAGGAAACACCATAAACTTTACACAAACAAATTTTGTTTACTATGATAGTCCGTTCATATAATTCAAAAAGTAAATACACATTCCAATGAAAGAGAAGACTATTTTCCAAGAGCTTGCCTCTGATAAGAAGTACATCATCATACTATCTATATTTACTTTCTTTTTTTTATTCTTTACCTCTAAGATGTCACCACTGTATCCTATCAACGAATGGTCTGACATAAATGTCTATTTCAACATTGGTAAAGCAGCGATGGAAGGAAGAACCTTATATACCGAATCTTTTGACCACAAAGGACCACTTATATTTATTATTTATGGGATTGGTTATCTTATATCGAATAGCACTTTCTTAGGGGTTTTCATTATCGAGTTGATAGGATGGCTGATTCTTATATACACAATATTTCTTACAGCCAGAATATACCTTCAAAGAGAGTTTTCGTTTCTTATTTCACTTATAGTCCCTGCATTCTTAATCAAATATACCCATACAGGAGGGTCTGCCGAAGAGTTTATCCTTATTATGTCTGTTGTCAGCCTATATTTCTTTTACCGCTTTTTCATGGATGAAGATACAACAGTTCATAATCCTAAGTACATGTTTTTGCATGGAATACTGTTCTCGATGGTATTCTTTATTAAGCTTAATCTGGTTATATTTTGGGTGTTCCCCATCCTAGGTATATTGATCTGCCTATTAATACATAAAGAATATAAGAATCTGTTACACAATATACTTTCATTTATACTTGGTGTATTTGTGATTGCTGTACCAATCTGCTTATATCTATATATAAATAATGCATTGACCGAAGCGTTCAATGTATACATACTATTGAATATGAAGTATGGTAGTCCACTATCGGCATCTGATACCATGAACCATACATTCATGAGAACTTACTCTTTTTTCCGTAACGACATTGTAGGATTTATTATTATGTCTATTGGAGCGCTTTATTTTCCAATAAAACACATCAAGAATAAAATCGGCAAAGTGTCAATGATACTCTGTGCGTTGTCATTATTCTTTATATTATTTAGCCCACGTACTTTTCATTTCTATTATCCCCTGTCATTTTATATATTCATTATTCCCGGATTAATTTCAATATCATTATTTATAAAGAGATATGTATATATAAGCTATTCCGGTAAATTACTTTGCCTATTTGCCACACTCGCACTTCTAGTAGGGATTAGCAGCAAGAACTTTTTCGGCTTAGGAGGATATGAGATAACCCGTCAAATAGACCCGAACAGTCCTGAATTTCAGTTCTCGAGAATAATAGAAACAGAGAAAAATCCGACACTGCTTAATCTTGGATCCGGATATGGGAATAGTATTTTTACTATATGTAATATCACGCCCAATGTGAAATATTTTCTCACGCCTAATATATATTACAATATGTATCCACAAATGCGTGACGAACAAACTAAATATATAGAAAACAAAGAAGTAGACTTTATAGTAGTCGACAACTTTTCGTTCAACTATCAACATTTCCGAAACCTTCAGGCGTTCAAAGAGAATTATATACTCATGGACACTTTCGTAAATAAAAGGATAGTATTTGGAGATGAATTTTCAACTTACTATTTATATCGGAAGAGATAATAATAAAAGCACAAATTAGATATTTGTGCTTTTATTTTAACGAGTATTCTATCATTATTTCAACCCAAGGGTTTTCTTTAAAATTCGGTATCCGTTTATACTGACTTTTACCTGTGCCCCATTCTGCATTTTCAACAATTGATTTTGCTTGTCATAGAGTTCTATCTGCGCAATAAAATCGACATTAACTATGCTTGATCGATGTACACGGACAAATTGAGAAGAAGGTAAAAATTCTTCGAATGACTTCATTGTCTGCTCTTTTAAATACTTACCTTTTACCGAATGTATCATCACATAGTCGCCTTCTGCCTTCAAATAGACTATTTCGGAGACCATTATCACATCTATTTTCTGTCCGTTCTTAACAGCGATACGCTCCTGCAATTTCTCTGACTGATTACTTTCATTCTCACTGATTAATCCTGAGTCCGACTCTTCAGCCAAATTGTTTCCCTGATAATTATCTTCAACCGCTTGCCTTTCCTTCTTATAGAAAGACAAATACAACTGAATTGCAAAACCATACGTCAGAACACCAACGAGAATCCGCACTGGGACAGATGGAGAGAATAATAACCAATCGTCTGTGGGAAAGATAAGATATAACAGAAGAAGCTCAATTCCGAACCAACAAAGTACAAATAATACAGCCAAAGCTATATAAACAGTCAATTTCTGATAAGGATAAAGTGAAGATAAATTGCTATATTTTACTATAATTTTCAACAATGTCAATACTCCGGCCAATAATGCTCCACACATGATTGCATCTGCAATCAGTATCGATTCGGAAGCCGATGACATCAAAGGCCGTGTAACTAAGTAAATAATAGCTGCAATCAGTAATACACCGATAAGATAAATGGCTATTATACGTTTGTTTTCCATTTTCTTTGCAGGTAAATTAATTTCTTATTTCTCCGCTACCAAACATACACCCCCCTCTAATTATCAGATGTGGATTCCCTTGCATATCTTCACCGTCTTTTACATTGCGATTGTCTTGAAATCCGCCAAATACAGTACTATTCTGCACATCGACCACCCAATCGGAAGGAACATACAGGATAGCCGAACCAAACAGAATATTAACCTCCAGATTAGTTGATCCGTCAGCCAACTTTGCTTTCCGCAGATCTAGAATCAACTCACCAAACATAACGTTTGCTTCACCTCCTTTAAAGTTGGAAGACAGCACAATTTGTTCGGCACTACCAAACATTATATGCTTCTCCAGATAGTCTGCTCCTTTTTGCGTTGCGGAACCGGAATCGCCGGTATATGATTTATTACTGCAATAGCTACCGGATACAGTTAGTTGCTTACAGAACTTATTTTTGTTAAATACAATAAATAAACCGACAACGATTAGCAATACAGGCCAATAAGTTTTAAAACTAATATCTATATCTAAAAAATAATCAGGGAAAATAGTATAGAGTTGGGGATAAATAAATATACCTCCTACAACAATCAATAATATCCCCCCCAGATAATGCCTTTGGATAAGAGACCATAATCCCAACGCTATTAAAAGCATTTGCCACGATATAAGTATCGGTTTATATATAGCCGGTATAATTCCCAGATTTAATAGTAAAAAGACAGCCCCTGCACATATGAGTAATACCGCCCAGCCCATTCCTGCTGGTCTACTCTTTTTTAAATTTGCATTCATAATCTATTCATTTTAAATTGTTATTCATTTCATTTGACACAAAGATATAATCGAGTAGAGTATAGACATACTATAAATCGACAAAACACATTAAATTATCGACGAAAGCAGGAGACACAGCGTATGTACTACCGTTTTTCAAAAGAGATTGTAATAGATCTAATACAAAAAAAGGAGATTGTTTATCCAACAACCCCCTTTCCTTTTATCGATTTCTTCTATTTTAGAAAACCAAAACTCGCTTATCTAATGGAGAAAACTCTTTCTCGCCCGGCTCACCTGCAGGTACACCGAATGGCATTTGAGCTATCAGTTTCCATTTAGGGCTAAGTTTCCATGTCTTTGCAACTTCTTCATCAATCAATGGATTGTAATGTTGCAATGAAGCAGCCATCCCGGCATCTTCGAGCATTGTCCATATAGCTAACTGATGCATAGCCGATGTATGATCAGACCACTGAGGGAATTTGTCGCTATATGAAGGAAAACCTTTCTGTAAACCTTCCACAACTTCCTGATCTTCGAAATAAAGAACTGTTCCGTAGCCGGCTGCAAAACAACCGTCTATTTTTGATTCCGTTGCAGGAAAAGCTTCAGCAGACACTTTTTTCCTTAATATTTCTTTTGTAATGTTCCACAACTTCGCATGATTTTCTCCTAAAAGAAGAACAATACGCGTAGATTGTGAATTGAAAGATGATGGAATGTTTAGTACTGCAAACTCAATAAGTTCTTTTAATTCTTTGTCTGTAAGAGTACTTTTATTGCTCAATGAATAATACGTTCTACGATGTTTAATCGCTTCCTTAAAATTTCTAGCCATAATAATTAGTTTTTATATTAGTCTATGTCTACACAGATATATATTTAACGCTTCCGGTTCGAAAAAAGTTCTTCATTTGTTAAATTAAAAAATGTAAATATACGCAGTTCGTATAAACCGAATGAATTTATATCCAAGTATTTTGTACATTTGTACTCAAAGTTTAATTATATATGACCTATTCCGGAGTTATATTCGATTTTAATGGAACACTGTTTTGGGACACACCGTTGCATAACAAAGCATGGAACATATTCCTGAAAAAGTATGATCTGCGGTTTTCCGATGACGAGTTTTTTCGCCTGATTCACGGTAAAAACAACAGGGATATATTCATCTCTTTGTTTCAGCGTCCACTGACCGAAGAAGAGATTAAACAATTCATCAACGAAAAAGAAGGCCTCTATCAAGAACTTTGCCTGCAAACCGATTTGGCTCTCGCACCGGGAGTAGAAAACTTTCTGGATTTTCTCAAAAACAACAATATTCCTTATACTATTGCTACTGCATCGGGAAAAGAAAACCTCGATTTCTTTTTCGAACATCTAACTATATCCAACTGGTTCGACTATGATAAAGTAGTATATAATAACGGGGAGATAAAAGGTAAACCCGATCCGGAGATATACCAGATAGCAATGTCTGTTATCAATAAAAAACCCGAAGACGTGATTGTTTTCGAAGACGCTATTGCGGGATTGCAATCAGCAAAAAATGCCAAAGCCGGAAATATCATTGTAGTTAATTCGAATGATGATAACTATAACAATTGGGCAGACTATCAAATAATCAAGAATTTCGATGAAGTAGATAGAAAACTATTCACAATATAAAAAGTAGAATATAATATAATAAAATATAAGATGACTAATAAGGAAATACCACTAATCAAAGTCCTGTCGCATATCGCTGCTATTATAGTGTTTCTGGCAATTACACTGATCTATTTCAGCCCTCAATTGGGAGGAAAAATACTTCCGCAAGGAGATGTGAAGCAATATACCGGAGGTTCGCAGGAATTGAGAGAATACTACAACCAAGAAGGCGAAAGTTCGGCTTGGACAGGAGCCATGTTTTCGGGTATGCCCGCTTATCAGATAGGTGTGTGGGGAGGTAGTCCCAATTTTCTCGATTATGTGGAAAAACCATTCAAAGCTCTGGGCAGCAATGCCGGTGCGGTATTTGCAGGTATGCTGATGGCTTACCTCTTATTTTCGCTTATGGGTCTCAAACCCGTTACTGCAGCATTGGGTGCGATTGCTTATTCTCTGTCATCTTACAATATTGTCATCCTCGAAGCAGGACACGTTACCAAAGCCTGGGCTATCGCTTATATGCCGCTGATTATAGCAGGTATGATGGTGTTGTTTAAACGAAAGTATCTACTCGGAGGATTGCTTATGGCTTTAGGATTGGCATTGCAAATTAAAAATAATCACTTACAGATAACATACTATACAGCATTGCTTTGTGTATTTATATATATTGGTCTCATCATCGATTTTATAAAAGCAAAAGAGATAAAAGGCATATTCAAGGCTACGGCAATTCTGGCTATCGCTGTTGTTATGGCTGCATTCTGTAATATGGGTAATATATACTCCAATTATGAAATGTCGAAAGAGAGTACACGTGGTAAATCGGAACTTTCGACTCCTACAACATCCGAAAAACAATCTTCGGGATTGGATAAAGATTATGCATTTGCATGGAGCTATGGTAAAGCCGAAACTTTCTCTTTAATGATTCCCGATATCCATGGTGGTGTTTCGGGTGGTACGTTAGATAAATCGTCGAATCTATATAAAGAGTTGGTAAAACAAGGATATGGATCGCAAGTGACTCCTAAAGGAGTACAATCATATACTTATTGGGGCGACCAACCATTTACACAAGGGCCTGTATATTTCGGGGCTATTATATGTTTCCTTTTTGTTTTGGGAATGATTGTGATTCAAGACCGAATGAAATGGGTTTTATTTGCAGCAACCATATTCTTTATATTCCTTTCGTGGGGTCGAAACTTCGAATGGTTTAATGATTTCTTCTTCTACCATTTCCCTATGTATAACAAATTCAGAACCGTTTCGATGGCTCTGGTCATTCCTGCACTGACTATGATTATGGTCGCTGTATGGGGTATACATGAATTTCTGACTAGCGAAATAGATAGAAAAAAACTGACAAGGGCACTGTACACATCAGCCGGAATAGTTGGCGGACTGGCCTTATTTTTCTGGGTTGCACCGGGTTTCTTCTTCAATTTTGTTTCCGAATCGGATGCTGCTTGGAAATCTCAAATGCCGGACTGGTACTACAATGCACTGATACTCGATCGTAAAGAATTACTATCATCTGATGCGTTACGTTCCCTGATATTTATCATATTATCAGCGGCTATTTTATGGATAGGTCTTCGTTCGAAAACGAGTAAGCAACTTATTGCCGCCCTTGCCACATTTGGTATAGCCGTACTGGTATTAATCGACCTTTGGTCTGTAGATAAACGTTATCTGAACAACGACAATTTTGTACAAAAAACAGAATATCAAGCATCTGCATTCAAAGAGACTGTTGCCGACAAAGCTATTCTGCAAGATACACATCCTTCGTACAGAGTATTAAATCTAAATAATCCATTCCAAGAAACAGCGACATCTTACTATCACAAATCGATAGGGGGTTATCATGCTGCAAAACTAAAACGTTATCAGGAATTGATCGACAACCGTTTGCAACAAGAAGTAGCATTTCTTCAAAATAAAGCGAACACTCAATTAAATAAAGAAATAGAAAATTTAAATGCTGCCCAACAAGATGGCAAAGAGGTTAATCCCCTAAATATCGCTGTAACTATACAAGATAGCGTATCGCCTTTACTTGGTGTCACAACAGCTCTTAATCTATTGAACGCTAAATACGTGATTTATCATCCTGAACTTCCTCCCGTTGTTAATCCATACGCTTTGGGTAATGCGTGGTTTGTTTCCGAATACAAATTGGTAAATAATGCAGACGAAGAGATTGCAGCAATAAATGATGTGAATCCACACCAAACAGCTATTGTAGATAAAAGATTCGAAAGTGAGCTTACAGGACTGACTCTCAAAGTTGATTCTACAGCAACAATGGAATTGACAGAATACAAGCCGAATTATCTGAAATATAAATCCAAAACGAGCCGTGAACAACTAGCCGTTTTGTCTGAAATATACTATGCTAATGGATGGCAAGCTTATATTGATGGTACGCCGAAGTCGCACTTCCGTGCTGACTGGACTCTTAGAGCAATGCGAATACCAGCGGGAGAACACGAAATAGAATTCAAATTTGAACCAAAAGGTTATAACAACTCACGCATGATAGCTACTGCCAGTAGCGGTATTCTGGTTCTTTTGCTGTTGATTGGTCTTGGTACTCTCTTTTTCAGAAAAGAGAGAAATGATAGTGTTGTCTGATGAGATTCTCAATTGTTATTTGCACATATAATAGGGAGAAGTATATCGGAGCAAGTTTAGATTCGGTATGCCGGCAAACTTTTGCAAACGATAATTTTGAAATTATTGTAATCGATAACAATAGCCCTGACAAAACTGCTGAAATATGCTCGGCATATATCGAGCAGTATAGCCTAGTGCAGTTACGATATATTCTGGAAACAGAACAAGGCATTTCCTTTGCACGAAACAGAGGTATAAAAGAGGCTAAAGGTGAATTCATCGTATTTATAGATGATGACGAGACTATTGATGATTTTTATCTGGAAAAACTCGATTCATACCTCACACAATATCCCGATGCCAGATTATGTGCAACATCTGTCGTTCCTGTTTATGAAACAGAAAAGCCCAAATGGCTGTCGCATTATACCATGCGTCTTATTACCGGTTATTACAACAAAGGATCAGAGGTGAAGACGCTTGGGGGCAAAGACTATCCGGGAACAGGGCATGCAATTATAAAAAAAGAATTGTTCACTCTTTTCGGCGACTTTAATACCCAATTAGGACGTAAGGGATCATCACTATTAGGAGCAGAAGATAAAGATATGTTTTTGCGCTTGATAGAAAACAATATAGATTGTTATTACTTCCCCGATATCCCCATCTACCATCATATACCCGATAGTAAACTTACAAATGATTTTTTCCATCGTCTCACCTACTCGATAGGAAAGAGCGAACGGATTCGAACCAAATCCATTTCAGAAAAAACATACCGAAAACGCCTTTGCTCAGAAATGATAAAATGGGCAGCATCAATCGTTCTCTGCCTTGGCTATACGCTGACACTATCACCATCGAAGGGATGGAAATTAATACAATTCAGATGGAATGTTAGTAAAGGATTACTCGGAAAATAAAAAAGAATTTACCTATGAATAAAGGATTAAAAAGGAATTTAACAAGATTTGGTCTTGGCCTTCTCGTTTTACTTATAGTTGTTGTATTTTGCAGAAGCTGCATCTATCAAACAACAATGGAATATAAGGATGCAGGCGGTCGCAAAACCTATAAAGTGAAAGATGATAAGCTGGCTGCGTATATAGACGAGTATCTCCCAGATGAAAAACTCACAAATATAGAAACAATAGTAGATCTGTCATTAGCTATAACGAGTAATAACCTTAGTTTCTCTCTTGAATCGAAAGAAAAGGATCCAAAGAAGCTGTACCCGACAGGCGAAGCCAATTGCGAAGGATATGCAGCATTTGCAGCAGCTGTAGGCAATTATCTGCTCGACAAGTACAAGATGGATGATTGGGATGCTAGGCCTGTTAAAGGCAAGCTGTATTTATTCGGTAGTGAATTGACGACGAAGGCAAAAAAGTCATATTTTAAAAACCACGATTTTGTTATCTTCACCAATAAGCAGACTAAAGAAGAAATATATGTTGATCCGTCTATACATGATTATTTCAAGATAAACAGAGTTAGCAAATACGCAAAATGACAGTGGAAATTTCTCTTTCCCGACAAATAAAAGATTATGCCTATAATCTTGGTTTCGATGCTTGTGGTTTTTGTAAAGCAGAAAGTATTGGGGAGGAGAAACTTCATGTTAAAGATTGGTTAGATAAATCATATAACGCCGATATGGATTATATGGCTAATCATTTCGATAAACGGTGCGATCCTACATTATTGGTAGAAGACTCCCACTCTATTATCTGTTTAGCCCTCAATTATTATCCGGATGTAAAGCAATCGCCCGAAGCTCCGCAATTTGCTTATTACGCTTATGGTAAAGATTATCATGTGGTAATGAAAGAAAAGCTACAACAGCTTTTTGATTATATCAAAACACTCATCCCTACACTCGAAGGACGTGTATTCTGCGACACAGCTCCTATATTAGAACGTTACTGGGCTGCTAAAGCAGGAATCGGATTCATCGGCAAAAATTCACTACTGATTATCCCGAAGAAAGGCTCTTACTTTTTTTTGGGAGAACTGATTGTAAACATTGAGTTGGAGTATGACAAACCGCTTTCGCTTTCTTGTGGGAATTGCACTCGTTGTATAGATGCCTGTCCTACAAAAGCGATAGTAGAACCAAAGGTGATCAATGCCAATCGGTGTATTTCTTATCAGACAATAGAAAACAAGGGAGAGATAGACGAAGCAATAAAGCCCCTTCTCAACAATCGTTTTTACGGCTGCGATATATGTCAGCAAGTTTGCCCTTGGAATAAGTATGCCCGCCCACATAATACATCTGCATTCAAGCCCTCAGAGGCCTTTATGAGCTTGGATTTCGACAAATTAGACAACCTATCTGTAGAAAATTACCAACAGATATTTAAAGGTTCTGCCGTAAAACGAGCGAAATATAGCGGATTAAAAAGAAACATAGAAGCGTTAAAATAAAGACTTACAATAATATTCTATTATCCGATAACGTTTATTTACTAACTTTATAGTCTCTATTTATATCAAAAGAATAATGAAAATATTATTTCGTACATTTATTATATGCGTTTGTATCACATTTTTAGCTTGTGGAAAAGAGGAACTTAAGCAGACCGTACCGTGGGCCCCTGTATTTTTCAAAGTTAATTTGAATAATTTAGATACTGAACTAACAGCATTAGGAGGTTATAAAACTTTCACTAAAGCCAGATTAGCTGATGAACAGGTCGGATTTTCCGGTTTGCTTATAGTGCGAAACCTTATTAACGAATCGGATGGGACACCTATTTTACTAGCATACGATTTATGCTGTCCCAATGATCGGATGAAGGAAGTAAGAGTCAGTCCGCAAGCAAATGGAAAAGCGAAGTGTAATAAATGCGGTAGCGTTTTTAATCTCTACTCAGGAGGTAACCCCGAGTCGGGCCCGTCTGAATCGGGTCTACAACGTTATCAAGCAATACCGGAAAGACCTTATAATGGTATTTTTCGCATCTCTCGACAAAATTAGTTGCTTAAACTTTGCAGAAAGCAAAAACATTTTTTACATTTGCACTCGCTAAACGGGAATTAAGACTAAAGTGTTAGTCCGATAAAGATTCTCAAGCATCACATCTTGCGAAAGTAGCTCAGTTGGTAGAGCACGACCTTGCCAAGGTCGGGGTCGCGGGTTCGAGTCCCGTCTTTCGCTCTTAGGATGCTCGGATGGTGGAATGGTAGACACGCAAGACTTAAAATCTTGTGACCATTAGGTTGTGCGGGTTCAAGTCCCGCTCCGAGTACTATTTAAAAATCAGGCGATTACTACAAAAAAGTGATCGCTTTTTTTATGTTTACATCTCAAGTAAAACACATGAAAAGCACATAATTCTAAGACGATTTCACACGGTTTAAGACAAGTTGTTTAGAAATAGTTCAGAGTTTTAAATCATCTATATAGAATTACCTATTATTATAATAATGACTTATTGTAATAATTATCAACAATAGCAAAATATAAATTTGATTTAAATAAACATCTTATACTGAATATTGTATCCAATAATTTAGGTACAGAATATATCTTACTTTCCTAAAATGAAAGAAAAGAAAGCTACCAACTGTTCTCTTCCCAAAAAGCCGATATAAACACCAACCAAAGAAATATTAATTAATAACAACAATATTTCAACCCTCAATCTATCTATTGACTTGCTTTTTTTCATCATATATTGTAAATTATAATAGTGAACACTTTAAAATTCAGCCTCATCTTCCTCTACGCCAAGTGTAGCCAAATCTATTTTTTTCATAACCTTTCTGTGGGTAAAATTAAAAATTTATTTCAAAAAAGCAAATCAGTTTATCTAATAAGTATAAGTTACCACCTCCATGTTCAAAAAATGGATGGAAGAGAAAATCCCACAACCTATTATTGGGGTTCGCTGAATGAATAACCCATATACTTAAAATCACAAATAATATTATGCTCACATTTAAGAATATAATCAGGCGGACTAAACAGCCAAAAACAGCATATCAAAAAACTATATATCCCAAAAACATCTATCCTAACAACTCAAGCCATAAAGAGTAGAAAAGAATAGAATAATCAACTAACTATAAGAATAATACAGACAAGTACACTTCTTGAAATTTTGTGATCACCTCCATTTAGAGTAACTGTTAAATCTAACCGGCACTACACTTCAGTGTCATTTTTCAAAGCCTTAAAATCAAAATTGAAAGTCACCTGTTGATTTTAGTAAATACATTCGCACAATCGTTAACAAATCATAATCGACAAGAATATAATATAGCAAAAGCCACATAAAAGCCTTGTTATTAATATATTTTAATATAACAAATATAGCTCTAATATTCAATGCGAAACACCCAAATCAACATATATTCACCTACTATTTTTTCATCTGAAAATTTGGTAGTTATGTTTGTTTTATTAGAGAGAGAGAGAGAGAGAGAGAGAGAGAGAGAGAGAGAGAGAGAGAGAGAGAGCTTAATATACAAAAATTAAAGCACACAAACAACCAGTCAAATTTTCTATCTAACATATATAAGATCCGAATAATTTTCATGCAGGAATTGTTTGGACTTTTTCTGTTTTATCACATCCTGTTTTCACCTCGGAAAGCGCCTATAAAGAACAAAGAGAAGTCGAACTCTTTATTCGAAAACAAGAGTTTCAAATCATTTATCATAAAAATAAAATATATTATTTCTACTTGCAAAGTATTGCGAGTAGAAATCGTACATACACATATATAATGATCAGATTACTAAAATAATATACCAACTAATCATAAAAACAAAAAATCATGAAAAAAAGGATCTGAATCAATTCAGTCTCAAATCACTAAAAGAAAGACGATTAAATTAACCAAATCTTAATTAAAAATATGAATATGCATACAATAAAACATTTATTCTATAAACACAAAGATCAAATATACAGGCTGACCTGTCTATTGATTTTTTGTATAGCAACTACAAGTATTTATGCCCAAAATGTAACCGTATCGGGTACTGTAAAAGATGAATCGGGAGAAACATTAATTGGGGTAAATGTTCTTGTTAAAGGTACTGCTCAGGGAACGGTCACAGATGTAGATGGTAAATTCACGCTATCTTGCCCACCTGCCAGCACATTACAATTCTCTTACGTCGGTTTCACAACAAAAGATGAAAGAGTGGACGGCCGAAGAGAATACAACATAGTCTTATCAGAAGACTCTAAAATTCTCGACGAAGTGGTTGTTATCGGTTACGGTACAACCACCCGCAGAAGCGTTATCGGAGCTGTAGATCAGGTAAAAGCAAAACTTATAGAGAACCGTCCGGTGGCGAATCTATCTCAAGCCCTGCAAGGAACTGCGGCCAATCTTGTTATTCAACAAAGAAGCATGAATCCGAACGATAATAGCATGAATATCAACCTTCGTGGTATTAGTACTTTAGGTAATAATAACCCTTTAATTGTTATAGATGGATTAATCGCTTCCGACATAAATAATATGAACGAATTGAACCCGAACGATATAGAAAATGTGTCTATATTGAAGGATGCAGGTAGTGCTGCAATTTACGGATCGCGCTCGGCAAACGGTGTTATATTGATTACAACTAAGAAAGGTAGATTAAATATGAAACCCATTGTTAGTTTTAGCGCTATGCTTGGTAGTCAGAATCCAAATGTTTTAGCTACTCCCGTAAAAGGTTATCAAAATGCTCTATTACGCAATGATGCTTACGTAAACACCGGACAGAATCCGATATATTCATCTGAAGAAATTCGCCAATTTGCAGAAGGTGGCGATAGTGAATATTTCCTTAAAGGGATTCTTAAAAATGCATTGCAACAAACCTATAATATGAGTGTACAAGGAGGATCGGAGAACACTACCTATATGGTTTCCCTCGGCTATTTTAATCAGGACAGTAACTTTAAAGGTCCCGACTATGGGATCAAGCGTTACAACTTACGTACAAACCTGACAACAAACATCGGACGTCTAAAAATTACATCGATAATGGCATACGACAGATCCGAAGGAAAATCATTTCAAGGAGATACCGGTTTCTTGATAGCAAACAGCTCCCGTCTTCCTGTCTATAATAATTATATACTAAAAGATGAGAATGGGCGCTATTACAACAACGATGTATTGACAGGAGGTAACCCGTTGGCCGAATTAGAACATGGTGGATATATTAAAACAGACAACGACCATTTCCAAGGAAGTTTAAATGGCGAATTCGAAATAATAAACGGATTGAGGGCTAAAGGATTAGTCGGCTTCGAACTTCGTCCCGAACATCGCCTTATCAGACGTTTCTACTGGCCTATATACGGTCTTGACGGAGGTGATACGCCTGTGAATGCAAACAGTTCTAAAGACTATCACATAGAGGATTATAACGGAAAATCTACTGTATTGAATCTCCAAGCAATGCTTGATTACAACCGTACTTTTGGTAAAGTCCATAACATAACAGCTCTGGCAGGTTTCTCAAATGAATCATACAGACAGCAGAGAAACGAAATTAAGAAACAATATGTAGATCCGGTATTAGGTATTCCTATCGAAGGTACAATTATCGACCCAAGTAGCTACAACACTGTAGGAGGTACTACCGAGAGAAGTATTTATTCTTGGTTCGGACGTGCAGGCTATAATTACAACGAGAAATATTATGCTGAAGCAAGTTTCCGTTACGATGGTTCTTCTAAATTCACTAAAAGCAACAGATGGGGATTCTTCCCTTCTATGTCATTAGGATGGAGAGCTTCCGAAGAAAGTTTCCTTAATTATTGGAAAGAAAACATAGGTGATTTCAAAATTCGCGGTTCATACGGAGAACTTGGTAATCAAGATATCGACGATTATCAGACCTTTACCACTTATGTTATCTATCAAAATCAATACGGTTTTAATAACACAGCAACACCCGGAACTGGATATACCTTTGGCAACCCCGATTTGAAATGGGAGACAACGGCTTCATTCAATATTGGAGCAGATTTCACCTTCTTGAACAATTCATTAACGGCTTCGGTCGATTACTTCCACAAAACAACAAGAGATATTTTATTAACTCCCCAAACACCTATGGTTGTAGGTGGTGCCGTACCTAAGGCAAACCGTGGAGAAATGAAAAACCAAGGATGGGAAGTAACCCTCAACTATTACCTCAGTCATAGTGGATTTAATCATGCATTCGGCTTCAATATAGGAGATTCGTGGAATGAAATAACCAAGTTTGAAGGTTACCAACAGATTGATAAATCGGACGAAATAGAACGTATCATCCGTGTCGGACTACCACTATATTCGTATTATGGATATAAAACCGATGGATTATTCCAGAACGAAGAAGAAATCAAAAATTCGGCACTTCCTGTCGGAGTGTTGGCTCAACCGGGAGATATCAAGTATGTAGACCGCAACGGCGATGGCATAATTGACGACCAAGACCGTTTTGTATTAGGAAATGCGTTCCCTAGATATACTTTCGGTTTCAATTACGATGTTAGCTGGAAAGGCCTTGATTTCAACATGCTATGGCAAGGTGTAGGTAAACGCGATATGGCTGTACGTGGTGAGCTCTTCGAGCCATTCCACGGTTCGTATGCATTTCTCATGTTCGAACATCAACTAGACTATTGGACTCCTGCTAATACAGATGCGCGTTGGCCTCGTCTTACAGCTCCTTCTACATCTTCCACTACGAACAACTATGGAAAAGGATCTGATTTCCAACTGCAAAATGCTGCTTATGTACGTCTGAAAAACATTCAACTCGGTTACACCCTACCTAAAGAATGGACTAAGAAGATCGGCATTGGCAAAGCTCGTTTCTATGTTAATGGACAAAATCTTCTGACTTTCACCAAAAACTCCTGGATAGATCCGGAATCGTCTGAATTTGGATCAAATATGGATAGTAAGGGAGCAAATAGTGGACGTAACTATCCATTTTTGAAATACTATGGTGGTGGTATAGACATTGAGTTTTAAGTAGAAAACAAATAAATAAAACAACATGAAAATGAAATTTATAAAATATGGTGCACCAATCATTCTTTCGGCGAGCCTGCTACTCACCGGATGCATTGATTTGGATGTTGAACCTACCGATAAATTCACGGACGCAACATATTGGACATCTGAAGATAAAGCCAACTCTGTGGTGGCAATGGGATATCGCCAGATGTTTGACAGCAAATATATATTTAATGATGAAATATTGAGTGACAATGTCTATAATGGTTATGGAACCACCGACGAAAAGAGTATTTCTACAGGAATTGCCGATGCCTCTACTGGACGTTTTGCGAAACAATGGGAAGATTATTATGGAGGAATCAAGACTTGCCATACTTTCTTAGCCAATATCGATCGCATAACTGACATAGATGAGGAAGTGAAGCAAAATAGAATAGCAGAGATTCGTTTCATTCGTGCTTATCTATATTTCCAACTAACTACCTGGTATGGGGATGTTCCTCATTTCACAGAAGATATATCACTCGAACAAGGTAAAACTGTTCCTCGTAAGCCTCAAAGTGAGATACAGGCATGGGTACATCAGGAATTAGAAGATATAGCAGAGATTTTATCAACCCGCGAAGAATATGCAGATAAGGACAGAGGACGAGTTACGGCTGGTGCTGCAATTGCCCTGAATGCACGTGCTTACTTATATGAAAATAATTATGCAAAAGTGGCGGAATATACTGATAAGCTGGTAAATTCGACAAAATACGGGAGCTATTCTTTATTTCCTGATTATGAGAAGCTATTCTGGGTAGCCAATGAGTATAATGAAGAAATAATTCTGGATTATCAATTTGTACCCGAATTGAGACTATGGAGTAATCTGGTTGATTTCGCTCCAATGTCGGCTGATGCTCGCCTTTGCTCTGCGGCACCGACACAAGGTTTAGTGGACAGCTATTTGATGCTGAATGGTGAGAAATGGACAACAAGTGATCCTGATTATGCTAACCGTGATACAAGGATGGGAGCTACCATTGCATACGATGGTTCGAAATGGATAGATAGAAGTGGCAACGAATACACGATTGTTACTCATCCTGACGGAACTGTTCCCGATGGTAAAAAATCAGACAAATTTACCGGTGCAGGTACAGCACAGACAGCTACAGGTTATTATTACCGTAAGTTCTGTGATCCTTCGCCGACAGCTTACAAAGGCGGAGGCTGGGATTCGAACTTGAATCTTCCTTTGATCCGTTTCGCTGATGTACTTCTAATGTATGCCGAGGCTAAAAACGAATTAGGTCAAATGGATAATACAGTATGGAATCAAACAATAAAATTGCTAAGACAAAGAGCTAAATTTAATGATGTACCTAAAGCAATGAATATGCCTAGTACCGACAAAGGTACTTTGCGCGATGTTATCCGCAACGAACGTCGCTGTGAGCTAGCTCTCGAAGGATTACGCATATTCGACCTTCGCCGTTGGAGAACAGCCGAGGTTGTATTGAGAGAACCTTTCCGTGGTGCTAAATTTGATAAGAGTAGTGGAAGTTATCAATACATTCAGTATGCCGGAGGAAATTTCAGTAAAGACCGTGATTATCTATGGGCAATACCGAGAAAAGAAATTATTCTAAATAAAAACCTAACTCAAAATCCTGGATATTAATTACATAATAGGATTAGAACATTATTCGTTTACCAATAAATATAAATAAAATGAGAAATAAAATATTATTGATAACTGTTTCTTTACTCACTCTTATCTCTTTTACAAGATGTAGTGATGACAACGAGTTCAAGGAAGTTAAAGTAACACCGGTTGTGACTTTTTACTCACCGGATAACAATAGAAATGTAATATTACAAAGTTCTGCCACAGCAAGTTTATACTTCGAGTGGGAAAAAGCCACTGCTGAAGACAACGGGCTAGTGTATTATGATGTATTGTTCGATAAAGTAGACGGCGATTTTTCGAATCCTCTATTTGTTGTAACTGCCGACAATAAAGGAATTAGCACAGGTGCTAGTATTACACATAAAGTCCTGAATAAAATTGCAGGTCTGGCAGGAATAGCATCAGCAGAGGAAGGTTCTATTAAATGGACTGTAATGTCTTCAAGAGGTCTAACCCAAACTAAAGCAGCAGCAGAAAGCCGTATAATTAATCTTACTCGAATAGCAGGTATTGATGCTCCGGACGCACTTTTCTTAACAGGTGAAGGTACTGAAAATGGGGGTGATATATCTAAGGCGTTAACAGTAAAAGGACTAGAAGGTGGTAATGAATTTGAGATTTTCACCAAACTACTTGCAGGGAAAAAATACTATTTCGTAGATTCTAAAAACGAAGCCAGAAGAACCTTTTCAGCAGAAGCAACAGGAAAGACGTTCAAAGAAAATACTGATGGAGCTACGGTGAAAAATGATGGTGTATACAGAATTAATCTCGATTTTAGTACAGGAGTCTATTCAATAACAGAGATAAAAAAACTAAGCTTATTTTTCTGTCCGACTAATTCATTGTTATTTGATCTCGACTATAAAGGAAACGGAATTTTTGAAGGTCAAGGTTTTGTGGAATTCAAACAAGAAAGTTGGGGTAGAGACCAACGTTACAAATTCCAAATGGAAATAGTCAATTCAAGCGGCCAAAGTCAAACAACACAGTGGGGTACAAAAAATGGTACCGATTCAGCACCGGGATCTGCTGATGAGAAAGCATATTTCTTGATAAAAGAGGTAAGCGTTAACCAATGGGATGATAAGTGGAAATTTATGAGTGATATAGATATGGCAACAGCTAAAATAAAAGTTTACTTCCAAGCTGATAATGAATATACACATACAGTGGAAAAGGTTAATTAATAAAATCAAATATTTGACAATAAGGGTAATCATATATTATCCTTATTGTTAATATGTTTAATCAAAAATAACACGAAATGAATAAATTATTATTAATACCCTTTATAGCTCTATTTGCAGTTTCTTGTGACAACTTTGAAGATGAATACATTGAGACAAACCCAACCTATGCCATTAATTGGGAGGCAGCAGCAGACAGTAGCAGTTCGAGCTTTGTGAGTGTTTATTGGAACTCAACCAAACACCATTTCAACAACGATAACTTTGGGAACATCGGACAATATGATTACTGGCCCGAAGCTCATGGTCTGGATGTGCTTGTAGATGCTTATGAAAGGACCGGAAACGAGATTTACAAACAACGTATTTATGAATTTTACGAAGGAGTAAAAGCAAAAAATGGCGGTAAATTCTGGAATAACTATTATGATGATATGGGTTGGCATGGCATGGCTCATCTAAGAGCGTTCGAAGCAACAAACGATGCCCGTTACGAAGCATCTGCTAAACAGCTATGGGAAGATATTATCGTTGGTTGGAACGACTATGATGGTGGTGGCATTCCGTGGAATCATGAAGATAATGATGCCGGAAAAAGCAAAGGTATTCCATCTAATGGACCTGCTGCTATCATAGCAGCTCGTCGTTATCAGAAATATCCGAACGAAGTAGTCAATGGCGCTGATAATTTAGTATGGCTTGGCAGAATCTATGACTGGATGAAAGAGAACAGGGTTGTTATACAATCGGGGAGAGTTTTTGAAAATATTGATGACAAAAATGGCGATTGGACTTACAATGCAGGGACTTACATTGGCGCTGCTTTAGAATACTATAATATTACCGGAAACAAAGTTTATTTGAATGACGCGATTAAGACAGCCGATTGGACAACATCTACATTGATAAACTCCACGAATTCAGTTTTATCAGATTGGGCTGAACAACAAGATCACGATGTAAACTTATTTAAAGGTATCTTTATTCGCTATTTCACTGAACTAATCATGCATAAAGACTTACCGGAAAGTACCAGAAAGAGATATATCGGCTTCCTGAAAAGGAGTGGAGAGTCTTTATGGACAAAAGCAACAACAAAAAGCCCTGTAGTTTTATATGGTTACAAATGGTGGGAACTCCCTAATGGAACAACTGCACTGCGTACACAACTAAGCGGATGCATGTTAATGGAATCATTAGGCAAGTTGAAAAAAGAAGGATATATTGAATAGCGGTTTAGATAGTAGTGGAGATACACATTCATTACTTTTAAAGCTGTTTGTGTTTTTATATGAGTGAAACACTGGGTATGACCGGATTTAAGCAGATGACTTGAATCCGGTTTTTCTTTACGGTCAGTAAGCATAGTATTCCATATTCGAGTACCGATAAACATACTATACCACTCGACACTTACTTAAGCAACAAAAAAATACCCGATCAGTATTTACTAGGTACATATCCTATCAACTTCTCCAGCTTCTTAATATACACATGAAGAAAATATAGAGGAATAGCACCAAATACGCCGAAAGAACAATCTATCAATCGCCAGTAAAAAGGAATACCTCTTATAGCTCCACATATCAAAGCTAAAGGTATAACGCCCAAACAAGCTATCATCCCGAAATAAACAATCCATATATTGCGAACAGGTTTTACGTAAAGCCCGATAAAAGCTACAGCAATAACCAAATGAGAAAAAGCAAGCCAGTCTGTACCATAGGCTAAGAAAAAATAATTACGATTGGTATTAACCAACCCCTCATTTACCGTTGCAATCCAATAATGTAAACCCTCATAATTTTCGGGTGAAACACCTTGCGATATGCCTAAGATATTGCAAAGAATAGCCAACTCACTTTCTAACGGAAATGCAGTTACACCCCATATAACTAGCGAAAAGATATACAGTACGATCAGTCCCCTGATAATAAATAGTAATCGTTTTTCTTCATTTTTTTCTTCCATAGCCGACAAAGTTTAAGTTAGTAAAGGTTAGTAAAGTTAGTGAATTACTTCTTCTTCGTATCCTCTTTCACCTCAAAATCGACAGGTTTTACTTTTGTCATCAAATCGAGTATTTTAGCCTGACGCTTTAAGATATAGGCAGATGGTTTAGCTGAATTAAATTTCTTCGGATTGGGCAATGTCGCGGCAATCAAGGCACACTCGCCTGCCGTCAATTTTTTAGCCGATTTATTAAAATGCTTCCGGGCAACAGCTTCGGCACCATAAATATTCTCGCCCATTTCTATTGAATTGAGATACACCTCCATGATACGTTCTTTACCCCATATATTTTCGATAAGAAAAGTATAATAAACCTCAAAACCTTTTCGTATAAATGATTTCCCCTGCCATAGAAATACATTCTTAGCTGTTTGCTGGCTAATAGTACTTGCTCCTCGCTGGCGTTTCCCTTTTTCGGCTTCATCCATTGCCACTTGTATCTGCTTGAAATCGAAGCCCGAGTGATCCAAGTATAAATTGTCTTCGGATGCTACAACAGCTAATGGAAGCGATTTAGATATTTCATTCAGTGGAACCCACGTATGATGGTAAACTATCTTCTCCCCATCAAAAAGTTGTTGTACATTGTTAGCAACCATCAATGGTGTATAATACACCGGCACATACTTAAATAAAACGACCTGAAATATGCTAAAAAGGAACAGGAATATAATCAGATTCCTTATCCACTTAAGAACTCTCCGCTTCGGCTTCTTATTTTTCTTCATACTATTATCATTCAAATATCTTCAATATAGACATAATTAAGAAGCTGCAAAATTATACAATATTTTTCCTACTTTTGTAACTATATGTAAACTCTATAAAAAATGATTGAAGTAAACGGAATAACAAAGAGCTTCGGCACGCTGCAAGTACTGAAAGGGATAAACCTTTCGGTAAAACAAGGAGAGATTATATCTATCGTAGGAGCTAGTGGTGCAGGTAAGACAACCTTACTTCAGATCATTGGTACACTAGACAAAGCCGATAGCGGTTCTGTTACTATCAACGGTGTTAATCTAAGTAAACTAAATGATTCAAGACTGTCGGATTTCCGCAACCAAAATATAGGTTTTGTTTTTCAATTTCATCAATTACTACCCGAATTTACAGCACTGGAGAATGTAATGATTCCTGCCTTGATAGGTAATGTAAAAGAATCGCAAGCAAAAGCTAAAGCAAAAGAACTATTGGATATGCTTGGTCTTTCGGATAGGGTGACCCATAAACCAAACGAGCTATCGGGTGGAGAGAAACAGCGTGTTGCTGTTGCCCGTTCTCTTATAAACAATCCTGCTGTAATTCTTGCCGATGAACCGTCGGGAAGTTTGGATACAGAGAATAAGGAGGACTTACATCAACTCTTTTTTAAATTAAGAGATACCTTAGGGCAAACATTCGTAATCGTTACTCACGATGAGCATTTGGCATCTATTACAGATCGTACCGTTCACATGCGTGATGGAATGATAATAGACAATCAATCTATCGGGTTATAAATGGGTGCTGTTTCCGATAAACTTTTATACCAGATAGCCCTTACACAAATAAACGGTGTTGGCGATATCACTGCACGCAATATCCTAAAAGCTGTCGGAAACGAAGAGGCTATATTCAGATCGAGCAGGAAATCGCTACTTGGTATTAAAGGTATCGCATCTAAAACCATTGACGAAATACTCAACCCCGAAGTATTGAGAAAAGCCGAACAAGAACTCTTATTTGTAGAAAAGAATAATATAAAGACATACTTTATCAACGATAAAGACTATCCTCATCGATTACGCGAATGTATAGATGCTCCTGTTCTCTTATATTTCAAAGGTGATACCAATTTTAATGTTGATAAGATTGTCAGTATAGTAGGTACCCGCAATTCCAGTAATTATGGTAATAATTTTTGCGACACTTTTTTAGAAGAGCTAGCATCTACCCTACCCGATACCCTTATCATAAGCGGATTAGCCTATGGTATTGACATTAATGCACACCGTTCGGCACTGAAACATAACCTACCGACCATTGGTGTACTTGCTCACGGACTGGATAGAATATACCCTTCGGCACATCGGCAGACAGCAGTTGAAATGGTCGAACACGGAGGGCTACTAACAGAATTCCCGAGTAAAACTGAACCCGATAAATTCAATTTTGTTAGGCGAAATCGTATTGTTGCAGGAATGGCCGATGCTGTGATTGTAGTAGAATCGAATACAAAAGGAGGCTCGCTTATTACTGCAGAAATTGCAAATTCATATTGTAAAGATGTATTTGCTCTACCGGGAAGAATAAATGATCTTAAGTCGAGTGGATGTAATAAGCTGATAGCAGACCATAAAGCCGATCTATTCCAATCTTTCAACTATTTTATTCAACAAATGGGTTGGGATGACAATTCGGAAAAAACGAAGAAAACTCCTAAGCAGAAAGAATTATTTATCAATCTGAATGAAGAAGAACAAAAGGTAGTAGATGCTCTGTCAACCAACGATAGCCTGCATGTAGATCAATTGGCTTCCGAATCGTGCGTTCCTATCTATCAATTATTTTCAACATTACTCGATCTTGAAATGAAAGGACTGATTAAAAACCTACCAGGTAATCTTTATGCCTTAAACTAATGTAAATTAAGGTCAGCATCATTTCACTTTTTACAGATCTATCTTACTCGTCCACTCTGTCATCCCGAACCGAAAGGAGGGATCTGTATACGATAACAGATTGTAATCAAGATCCCTCACTACGTTTCGGGATGACAAAAGATTATATTGTTTGTTCTTTATCTTAAACTCATATTAAATTAAAACAGCCGCACTTTTCAGCACGACTGTTATTATTATTCTATTTTATTCAGAAGCTTTTCTCATTAGCCAGATTCCACATGTTGAGATATGATGCCTTCGTTATATTTACGACTTTATCCCAATTCAATTTATCTGCATGGTCAGTCGGTTGATGATAATCGGGGTGACCGTCCGTATGATACCAGATAATAGGAATATTTTTCTTTGCAAAAGAACTGTTGTCGCTACCTCCCACTGGCTTATCCCATGGACGATAATCGGGTTCTAAAGTCAATTTATATTTTACTATATCGTTTTTCAACCAATCTCCGAAAACCGAATTTGCCTCAGTATAAAAGTAAACAACATGATTCGGTTTAGATTCATTTTGATTTCTACCTATCATATCAAAGTTAAGATACCCCTTAATTCCTGAAATATCTGGTCTGGCAAGTAAAAAATACTGCGAGCCTAACGAACCTATTTCCTCACCATCCCAAAAAGCAAAAATAATCGAGCGCTCAGGCTGTACTCTCGATGCCAGAAAAGCTTTAGCTATCTGTAATACAGCAGATACTCCCGAAGCGTTATCATCCGCCCCATTGTATATTTTATCACCTACCAATGTACGATCGGTACCTATGTGATCGAAATGCGCACCAACAATTACAAATTCATTCTTATTTTTTCCTTCTATATACCCAAGTACATTCTGCATCGACAATTTACGATAAGCCGATTGTTTTTTATAGATAGCAATGGAATCGGGATTCACCTGAAATCGTCCACGTATCTGTCTTTCGCGAGCGTAGGCATCGAATGGTTGAAAATACTCCCCTTCAAATGGTTGAATACCCATATCCATCAACGTAGCTTTTATGTACTCAGCAGCTACTTTGCCGCCCGATTTGCCTGCTTCACGCCCTCGCAGAGCGTCACTGGCCAAGAAACCGATATAAGCCTCAGCACTTTGACGGTTGATTGTTGCCAAACCTTTTTCAATAGGCTTTTGTGCAATAGCCAGACTCGAAATAAATAAAAAAGCAATGATAAATGTAATGTTTTTCATAATCAGTAAAAATCAGTGTAACCCTAAAACCATATTTGCTATAATGATAGATAAGACTATCAGTGTTATCACGACATACATATAATCTTTTTCCATAAGGAAAGCTATAACAGAGAATGCTACACGTAGAATAGGAGTCGCTATCAGTACACACACGCCAAACTGAATAATGGCAGCACCATCGAAAGCCAGCACACGCGGTATAATGGTAGATAGTTCTCTCAAGTAATGATCTACACCCGGAAACGTTTGATCATCGGGGATCGGCGAATAATCGGGACGTACACCATTTCGTTGAAAGAAATAGATAATACCCCCAACTAATGTTATACCACAAGATAGCATAACACCATAGCGAAGTAGTTTGCCAATAAAAAGTTCCACATCACGTTCGGCCCAGAATTCTTTTGTAAATAAATGTTTCATAATATCTTACAGTTTTCCGGTTATACCATTATACATCATCGAAAGGGCAAGGAAGAAGATAACGACACTAAAAAGTAATCGTAATTTTTTCACATTCGTCTTTGGTAATATCTTCGAGCCGAAAAATGCTCCCAAAAGAACACCTACCACAATAGGCATAGCCAATCCGGGATCGATATATCCACGTTGCAAGTATATTACGGCACTCGCAGCGGCTGTTACACCGACCATGAAATTACTGGTAGTAGTAGATACTTTAAACGGTATTTTCATCGTACTATCCATTGCTAATACCTTCAATGCTCCTGATCCGATGCCCAACAAACCTGAAAGTACGCCCGCAAGGCTCATCAAGAGATAGCCTCCAACAACATTGTGAACATTATATTTTACAACCTGCCCATCGCGTGTCGGATACGAACCATTCAATTTTAACGTCGCACCTAGTTTGTCACCGGGTGCAGCATAATCTATATTTTCATCCTTTTTACTAATGGATCTTATTGCCGAAAAGATAAGCACACAGCCAAATATTATAGCGATATACATCTTATCGAGATACATAGCTACAATTGCACCGCCAACAGCACCCGTAGTAGTAGCTATTTCTAAAAACATACCAATGCGCACATTGGTTATCCCCTCTTTTATATAAGCCGCTGCCGCCCCCGACGAGCTGGCGATGGATGTTACCAGAGCTGCACCAATTGCATAGCGCATATCTACACCAAAACCCAGCGTTAGCAGTGGTATTACAACTACTCCGCCCCCCAATCCGGTGAGCGATCCCAGAAAACCTGCAAGACAGGCACCCAGAAACAAAACAAGAGAGAATTCTATTAAACCTAACTCCATCTTTTAATATTTTCTTCTAATAATTAATGTATGCAAAGATAAACTTTTGATAGCAGAAATCGGGGAGATAAAAGAAAAAAGACTTGGTAATTAGGTTACCAAGTCTTTTCTATTAACTTTTGAGATATACTATTTCACATTATTTCTTCACGGAAAATTTGAAGATAGTATGGCTTGTATATTTTTCTCCCGGACGAAGCGTAGCCGTAGGCCAGTCTTTCTTGTTAGGAGTATCCGGATATTTTTGAGTTTCGAGGCAAACTGCTGTTCTTTGTTGATAAACAATGCCTTTTTTACCGGTTACTGTTCCATCAAGAAAGTTACCTGTGTATAGTTGAATACCCGGCTCTGTTGTATAAACACTAAGTACAATACCTGTTTTAGGTGATTCTAATGTAGCTGCTACTTGCGATATATCGTTGTTTGTATTCAGCACCCAATTATGGTCGAAACCACGTCCGCTTTTCAATTGCTCGAATGCAACATTGTCTATTCTGCTACCAATAACAACAGGTGTGCGAAGGTCCATATCTGTTCCTTCTACTGTTAATATTTCGCCAGTAGTAGCAAATGTAGAATCGATCGGAGTGTATTTATCAGCATTGATAGATACTAACCATTCTGAATTCTTGACGTTTGCATCACCATCCAGATTGAAATATGAATGATTAGTCATGTTAATCACAGTCGCTTCATCCGTTGTTGCTTCGTATGTAATATCAATAGCATTCTCATCTGTCAACGAATAAATTACTTTACACGTTAGGTTACCCGGAAAACCTTCTTCTCCATCTACCGATGTATAAGTAAGTTCAAGAACCTTGTCATTCAATAAGTTTGCATCGAATATTGCATATTGAAATCCGTTAGGACCACCATGCAATGTATGATTACCATTGTTTTTAGGTAAATTATACTCTACACCATCCAATTCGAATTTACCATTTGCTATTCTGTTCGCATAGCGACCTATAAGCGCACCAAAGTCTGATGGTACATTGATATAATCCTGAATAGAATCAAAACCCAGAGCAACGTCTTTCATATTACCATCCTTGTCGGGAACCATAATAGATACTATACGACCGCCAAAATTGGTGATACATACTTCCATGCCGCCTGCATTTCTCAATACATAAAGGTCGGTTTTTTTACCCTTAACCTCTGTCTCAAATTTCGTTTTATCAAGCCCCGAATCGGTAAGCTTTCCTACTTTTGCCGGCTCTGTACAGCTAAAAGCTAACAAAGCTACTGCTATCATGCCTAAAAATGTCTTCTTCATAATGCTAATACTAAATTTATTTATTTTAATGGATTCGCTTTTACACCTTCATTTGTTATCACAACAGGTTTTATCAGACCATTATCGTCGAAAAATATTTCGTCGATACATGTTACTCTATGATTTCCGTCGGTTTCGGTCAATGGACGACGGTGATAAACGATGTACCATTTATCTGATTTTGGCTCGTGAATAATCGAGTGATGACCTGCACCTGTAGCTATTTTGGGGTCTTGTTGCAGAATCTTATTTATGCGATTGAATGGTCCCATAGGACTATCGGCAATGGCATATCCTACCGAGTAATCAGGACCTGTCCATCCACCTTCCGACCACATAAAGTAATATTTTCCGCCGCGCATAAACATAAATGCACCTTCTACAAACTTGTCGGGGGTAACTTCTTTAAACATTGTTCCGTCAGCCATAGGCACTATAGCAGTGAAATCATCATTCAGTTTTGCAACATTACAATGTCTCCATCCACCGTAGTAAATATAATAACTTCCATCTACATCTTTGAATACAAATTGATCGATTGGTTGTGCTCCATTATAGAACTTATCGATAAGGGGTTTACCTATGTGATCTTTGAACGGCCCTTCGGGTTTATCCGAAACAGCGACACCTATTCCACCATACTCATTATCGCTTTGAATATCATTACCTCCAAAAAAGAGGTAGTAACGTTTATCTTTTTCTACAATAGCAGGTGCCCATAAAGCTCTCTTAACCCATTTAACGGCAGCAGTATCAATTATACGCTCATGTTTTGTCCAGTTAACAAGGTCGGGAGACGAAAAGGCATCCATAAAGACTTGTTGGTCGTAAGGAGCCGAGTAAGTCGGATATACCCAATATTTATCACCAAAGATTATACCTTCAGGATCTGCATACCATCCTTCGGCGATCGGATTACCTGACATTTTTTCGGGTTGTGTACTGGACTGTTTTGTTTGTTGGCTATACGCCTGCATTGTAACCAAAGCGGCTACAACAAGTAAGAATCTGTTTTTCATTATATTAAATTAATTATCGTTTTTGATAAAACTATGTAAAAATAATAAGATTTTGCTATTCCATCCCTTATATTTTGATTTTTATAACCAAAAAACTATCTTTGCTAAGATACTAATCATTCTAATATGATTGTATGTATCTAGCATTTTCCTAGATTTATAATCCTTTAATAATTGAAGACCAATAATGAAACCTCTATATAGCTTTGATAAAATACTCGACATTGTCAATATCGAAATAGAAAAAATATCGTATAATCATTATACACCAAAAACATTATTCGATCCTATTTCATACATTTTATCGCTCGGAGGAAAACGAGTTCGCCCTGCCTTATCGCTCATGGCGTGCAACTTATATCAGGAAGATGTAACTCCGGCCATCCCTATTGCTTTAGGTATAGAAGTATTTCACAATTTCACTCTTTTGCACGACGATTTGATGGACAGAGCAGATGTACGCAGAGGGAAACCTACCGTTCACATTAAATGGGATGACAATACGGCTGTTTTATCGGGCGACGCGATGTTGATAGAGGCCTATAAAGAGATAGCTAAAGTAAATCCAAAATATCTGTTGCCGATACTCGATTTGTTTTCTGTGACTGCTACCGAGATATGCTGCGGGCAGCAGTTAGACATGGAGTTCGAGAAACGAATGGATGTAACTATTCCCGAATATATAGAGATGATCAGATTGAAAACGGCGGTTTTATTAGGCTGCGCGTTGAAAGAAGGGGCTATAATATGCGGAGCTAATGATGCCGACGCCGATCTACTATACGACTTCGGTATAAATATCGGTCTGGCTTTCCAATTGAAAGACGATTTACTGGATGTATATGGAGATGCCGAAAGCTTTGGCAAAAGAATAGGCGGAGATATTTTATGTAATAAAAAAACATTCCTGCTTATAAATGCACTAGCTGACGAATCGGCAAAAAAGGAATTGATAAGCTGGTTTGACCAAAAAGAGTTCGTTGAAACTGAAAAAATCAAAGCTGTAACAGCTATATACGACAGACTGAATTTGAAACAAAAATCGGAAGAGCTTATCACCGAATATTACGAAAAGGCTATAATATGTCTTAAGCAAATCAATATAGATGATAGTAGAAAAAAGATACTATACGATGTTGCTGAAAGTTTGATGTTTAGAAATTCTTAAATAAAGTAAAGGAGATATGCCTTACCGTCGCCTACCTAATACTGATAATGCACGAATAAAAGCATTAAAGACAGCCATAGAGAAAAACAGTTCTCTCTTCGGGCAGGACGTAGTAAGCTTGGATGTGAAAAAGCTGGAAGTGATGCTTCGTACTTTTGAGACATCGCAAAATCATTATAGAGCAAGTTTGGAAACGCAAGCTACTGCAAACAGAAAGATGCAGAAGCTTATCAAAAACGCACGTCTTTATATATCTCACTTTATTCAGGTATTTAACTTCTGTGTGATTCGTAATGAGATAAAAAAAGAAATGAAATCTCTTTATCATCTCGATCCTGACAATTATACGATTCCCGACCTTACGAGTAATGAGTCTTTACTCGCTTGGGGCGAAAATATTATAAAGGGAGAGCAAGCCCGTCTCGCACAAGGAGGCATCCCTGTCTACAACCCAACTATTGCACGTGTCAATGTAGCTTTCTCTCAATTCAAGGATGCTTATATTGCTCAGAAAACATATCAAAACAACACCGGCAGACAATTGGAAGCTTTGAGTGTTCAACGTAAGGATGTCGATAAGGTTCTTCATGAACTTTGGAATCAGATAGAGGCGTATTTCGCTTACTTACCTAGCGAGGAACGATTGAAAAGATGCAAAGATTTTGGTGTTGTGTATTACCTCAGAAAAGGAGAAAGAGAAAATGAAGATAATTGATACTCATTCGCATATTTATGCTGATGAGTTTAAACATGACATAGGTGATGCTATCACCAGAGCGAAACAAGTTGGGGTCGAAAAAATATTATTACCGAACATAGATTCTTCTACAATAGGCCAGCTACACTTATTAGCGGACAACTATCCCAATTACTGCATCCCGATGATGGGATTGCACCCCACAAGTGTCGGAGAAAACTGGGAAGAAGAACTAGCAATCTTAAAAGAACAATTTAGCAAACGATCTTATATTGCCGTTGGCGAAATAGGTATAGACCTTTATTGGGACAAGAAATATGAGGAACAACAAAAGGAGGCTTTCGAAGAACAGCTTCGTTGGAGCATAGAGTACAACCTCCCTGTTGCCATTCATTCTCGCGATGCTATATGCGAATGTATAGAAAGCATCAAAAAAGTGGGAAGTGATAAACTAAGGGGTGTATTCCACAGTTTCGGAGGAACAACAGAAGAATTGAAAGAGATATTAGCTCTCCAAAATTTCATGTTGGGTATCAACGGGGTTGTTACATTCAAGAATTCCTCTTTATCAACTGTACTGAAAGAGACAGACCTTTCGCATATTATAGTAGAAACCGATTCGCCATACCTTAGCCCTATTCCTTATAGAGGTAAAAGAAATGAATCGTCGTACACGATCAAGGTAGTAGAGAGATTAGCCGAAATATATGGCATCAGTCCGGAAGAAGTAGGTAATATTACGACCGAAAATGCAAAACGATTATTCAGAATAGAAAATTAATCTTATATTTGCCGTCGCAATTTGATAAGGAGAGGTGGCCGAGTGGTCGATGGCGCATGCTTGGAAAGCATGTAAACGGGTAACTGTTTCGGGGGTTCGAATCCCTTCCTCTCCGCAATAAACACTGACAAACAGATAGTTACAAGAAACACCCAGTTTTACATTTTATAGTGTAAAATTGGGTGTTTTTCATTGTCATACAAAATATTCATTTTTTTTGTGACCTTTCCAGCCGTTGTGGTACTAAATTTATGTAACCGGTTTTTTACATATTAATTTAATTTTAGTTATCATGAATATAAAATCACTAAGCAGTATAGCTATTTCACTAATCCAGCAACCAGACTTCGTTATAGAATCTGATTGTATACTTATCGGGAAGAATATCAATCTTATTGCAAAAAGTAAAGCAAATGAGTAGTAAGAATAAAAGGGAGACTGAGTTTCTCGATATTTTAGAAAGAAACATGGGATTCATAGCCAAAGCTGCAAGTGTATATGCCTATACATCGCAAGACAAAAAAGATCTGGTAAACGATATTATTTTAGAGTTGTGGCAATCATATCCAAAGTTCAGAGGTGACTCGAAAGTCTCCACGTGGCTATACAGAGTCACCCTTAATATATCCCTGAAAACAAAACGGAGTAGGGACAATGGGAAGATTGTATTTGTCGATGAAATTAATATTTTCGCTAACACTACAATTATGGATTCCGAAGCCGAATTTATACGGGAGCAGGAACTTAGAACAATCTACGAATGCATTTCAAAATTGAATCGCATAAACAAGGCAATCATATTACTCTATCTGGAGGATAAATCGAACGACGAAATTGCAGATATTGTCGGCATATCACGAACCAATGTAAGTACACGTCTCTCGCGAATCAGAGAGGAATTGAAAATAATATATGAACAAATAAAATAACCTCACAAATATGGAACTCGAAGAAATAAAAAGTCGTTGGCACGAAACTGATGACAGTATATCAAAAAGTATAAAAATAAACAGAAACGTTATGCACGAAAAGCTTCGCCAATCTTTCAGCAAATTAAAAATCAAACGGTTACTGTTGCTTTTAATGAGTTGTATAACCGTACCGCTAGTTCTTGTAATGATCGTGTATCCCCGAATTGTAAATGATGGGTCTGCATGGTTTTATATAAGCCTTATATCGTTTTTCACACCAATAATAGTCACTTTTATTGCACAGATATATTACTATACTTGCTTGTTGAAAATAGATTTCACAGAGCCAATACTGAAGACTCAAAAAACGATACTGAAGCTGGAATCATTCGAGAAAAAATTGAATGTTTGTGTATTTATTATTTGCCCGATCATAATCATAGGAGCATTCAAAATATTTAATATTTCCATTTCTAAAGATTCGATTTTATTTATGGTATTAATTGCTCTATCGATGATAATCAGTACCTATATAAGGCTAAGAATTACGATACCAAAAGAATTCAAAAAAATAAAAACACATTTAAGTGAATTAGAAGATCTGAAAAGTGAGTAAATCCAACAAACCATTCATATCGTATTTTGTTTTATATAAAAAACTATAAGATATTTTCTACGGTAAATTTTATTCGTAATTTTAATGGATAAATAACCCCTAAAATTGATCAGATATGGACTTTGAAGAACTATCTAAGAATTACATGGAAAAATACAATGAATTAACTGTCAAAAGGGATAATTCTGATATTAAGAAAACAGTCGAAGACATCAACATTGCAATCAAAGGATCCAATATGGAAAGAGTGAATGCCGACTATGCCACAATTTTAGACTGGAACTACTATGTAGCCAATATTGAAGGAATAAGGGCAGCACTAAACGGACAATTCCCTTATTTAAGGCTACCTTCTGCGGATATGTTCTCTGTTGCTTTTGACGGTAGTGATAAGAAATGGAAATTTAAAGGTGAGATCCATTAAGAGCAATTCGCTGTAAAATAAACCTTTCCTTTTGATCTTTTGTGCTTGATTAATTGTTATAACTTCAAGATGCGACATTAGACATGTCTTTTGCTTAATAGTGGAATAATAATTAATCTTATAACTCAATGCTGTCATGAAAGTCGATATAATATTTTTAGTTGCAAGTATAATCCTTTTTGTCTTAAGTATTTCTTATTGGTTTATATCGGGGTTAGTCAGAAGGCGAAAGCCCTATCTGTCAAGAAAATACGACAAAATAGGCGGCTTCATGTTTTTCACCTCTTTATTAGGTTTTACATTAGCATTGCTGTTCTGGTTAGTTATTTGAATAAAATACGGAGGGTATGTGATAAGTAATTTTTCGCATGATATTGTCATCCTGAACAGAGAGAAGGATCTCTTATTGATAGTCAGGATTCTTCACTTCGTTCAGAATGACAAAAGAGAGTAACGCTTAGATGTTGTACATTTACCTAAGACATAACCTTTTTTTAATCTATCAAAATTCTATATCTATTCGTTTATATCTTCATTTATAATTCGCACATCACGAGGTCCATGAAATGGCACTTCTTCATGATATTCGACAAGTTCACCATTGAGGAAATGCAATAGATAAATACGACCGGCAACAGGTGTGAAACGCAGCACTTCGAGCCTTCCATCGGCTGTCTGAGAAGCCACTACCAAATCATATTCTTTCCCAACAATACTTAATGCTTCTTTCTTAGTCATTCCGAGTTCTAATTTTTTAATCTTAGAATTAAGATTTGCAACCCCGAATGTAGAAGCACAAGATGTTAGCACAATTACCAATAGTAGCGAATAAAGTCCTTTTCTTATCATAAAAATTAAGGTTTAATTAATAGTGTAAATATATATAGTATAGTTCGACGACTCAATATATAATACTTAAATAAATCTAATACAACAACCTAAATACATTGTCGCAATGTTATATTAGATAACAGATTTATTTAAAATTTAGTCTTACACAACAATTAAAATTTTACGATTATGGATAAAGATTTGAAAGACGAAGCTCTAAGAGCAAAAGACAAACTGGAAGGTAAAATTGAAAGAGCTGTAGAAAAAACGAAAAAGGTTATCGATAATGCCAAACATGATGCTAAAATCAAAATCAGCGAAGAGAAAGAAATAATTAAAGATAAAATACATGATCTGAAAGACAAAGATCACAAACCTAAGGCTAAGAAATAAGTTTCTCCTAATTATTAAGATTAGAATATCATAAACTATGAGCAAATATAAGAACATAGGCATATTAGCAGGAAGTGTCACATTGGCTATTGGCACTGCACTTATCCTCAACTCGTGTAATACGATACCAAAAGGTGTGTCGGCTGTAAAACCATTCGATAAAGATAAATATCTTGGCAAATGGTATGAGATAGCACGTCTCGATTTTCGTTTCGAAAAAGATATGAATAATACTACTGCCGAATATTCATTGAATAAAGATGGTAGTATCAAGGTTGTAAATCGTGGTTATAATTATAAGAAAGGCGAAGAGAAGGAAGCTACCGGAAAGGCTAAATTTGTTGATTCGGCTGATGAAGCGAAGCTTAAGGTATCCTTTTTCGGTCCGTTTTATGCAGGTTATAACGTTATCGATATAGATAAGGATTATAAATATGCATTGGTTGCAGGCAAAAACTTCAACTATCTATGGTTATTATCGAGAGAGACAACAATGCCAGAGAAGATAAAAGAATCGTATCTTCAAAAAGCACAGGATTTAGGTTATGATACGTCTAAATTAGTTTGGGTAGAACATAACAGAAAATCCGACAAATAATTCTTTTTAAATTTCCATACCAATATCTCTAAAGATCGAAGATGGAGCGTCATAAATGAAGGTACACTATCTAAGTGATACTCTTTTTTGTCATTCTGAACGAAGTGAAGAATCCCGACTCTTCATTGAGAGATCCTTCTCTCCGTTCAGGATGACAATATTATACGAAAAATTACTTGTGCCCCCCCTCTTTGATCTTTTAAAACTACCTCATACTCTTTTTGAGACAAATTCTTCAAAAAAAGAATCCCTGTAAAAATTCCCTATTGCTATTTCGTGCGTCTTTATAAATACATCGTTATTGTCGAACGAATCAATCTGATTGATATTAACAATATAAGATCTGTTGATCCTTTGGAACGTTTTTTGAGGAAGAAGTTCATGCATCGTTTTCAGGTTCATCTTTGTGATAATACGCTGATCTTGTAACTGAATAATTACATAATCTTTCAGTCCTTCGATAAAAAGAATATCTTTGAGATTAACTTTAAAATAGCGACGGTCAGACTTTACAAAAATAGATTCGTTCTCTATATTCTCTATATTCTCTACATCTATATCCTCTTTTTCTTCTCTCATCAAAAGAGAATGATAAGCAACAGCTTTTTCGACTGCTTTCTTGAAACGATCCAATTCGACAGGCTTAATCAGATAGTCGATTGCTTCCACCTCGTAACTATCCAAAGCATATTCGGCATAAGCTGTTGTAAATATAACCAGTGTACTTTTGGGGATATCACGGGCAAATTCTATACCTGTTATATTAGGCATCTGTATATCGAGAAATATCAGATCGACAGGCTGCTCTTTTATAAACTTAGCGGCAGAGGTCGCATTATTGAATGAACCGATCAAATCTATTCCACTCACCTCATCTATTAATATTTCGATAGCTTCGCGAGCCAGAGGTTCATCATCTACTATTATACATTTCATATTATAATTCTATTTGCATGTTAACGACGTACGACTTATCGTCTTCTTTAATCTCTAACGAATGACGATCTGCGTATAATAATTCTAAACGACGCTTTACGTTTTTCAAACCAAGACCTCCGACACTACTTTTTTCGAAAGTAGTAACCGGCTTTGAATTCTCACATCTGAACTCTAGTTTGTTATTCCACACTTTGAATGTCAGATATACATACGATTCATTTTCACTATCCGGATTATGTTTCACGGCATTTTCGACAAACGGTATAAACAAAAGAGGTGAAATCCATACTTCATTAATAATACCTTCTTTTGATATTACATACTCAAATTTGTCGCGCCGTATCTTTTCCAATTTAAGGAAGTCATCCAAAAAGCGAATATCCGATGTTAGCAGCACTTTATCCCTTGAGCTATCGTTTATCTGATACCTCAACAAGTCTTCAAGTTTGAATAGTACTTCCGATGCCTCCTCACGCCTTCTTTTTATCAATACATTGGCATTGTTGAGCATATTGAAAAGAAAATGCGGATTGATCTGGTCTTTAAGTAATTTCAATTCTGATTGTAAAGTTGCAGACTCAAGTTCATCTACCCGCTGCATGTAGGTCATCCAATGTTTGAATAGCAAAACACTACCGGTTCCTGCAAACAGAAAGACAAACGAAATTACTGCCGACAACGAGCTGATTATAGCAAATCCATAGCCAACATCACCTAACGGAGTATTAGACTGATAAATAGATTCTTGAGCGATAAAAATAAGTACAATTATCAAAAACACAACCCCCAGCAAGGATATAAAGTAAAGCCATAGCCTGTTTTTCAATAATAACTTAGGAACCAGACAGTAAATATTCAGATATATACCACCCATAAATACAAACATATAGAATGCCAATCCGATAGCTTTTTTCACTCCTGCCCCATACTCTCCGGGAGTGTTCCATATAAATCCTGCTGAAATAAAGAAGATCAAACCCCAAAGCAGCAAATGCCTCCAAACACGCCAATTAGGACTTAATAAGAACTTAGGAACTATATTATTATCAATTTTTATCATCGTGATTCTGTCAATTTATTTTCAAACTAACTATTGTCTGATTTGCGTCCTCATTATTGTATAACGACAATGAATAGCTTTTTTTATACAGCATATCGAGTCGCTGTACAGCCTTTTGATACTCAGGGGCAGATGCTCCAATATTTACATTATTGACTGTACACTCAAGCAAAACTTCATCTTGATGTGCAGATATAGAAACTTCGACAAGCCCCTTCCCCTCTTGCTTTGTGGAATTTACCATCAGTTGGATAAAAGGAAGAAAAATTAAAGGCGGAACAAACCTCCCATAAAAATCACCTTCGCTATTCAACGAAAAGTGCAAAAGTGGGGAATACAATTGTTCTAACTCCAGATAATTTTTCAAAAATGTAATTTCCGACGACAACAATACCTTTTCACGATTACAATCGTACAACTGATAGCGAAGCAATTGACTTAATTTCATCAGCATATTAGAAGCCCTCTCCGGCTCATTCTTAGCTAAAACGCCTGTACGATTCAATATATTGAATAACAGTATCGGACTAATCTGCTCTTTCAGTAGTTCTACCTCCGAATATATCTTATTATTCTCGAGTTGATTAACACGCTTGTTATATTCCATCCAATGCTTTAAAAACACGGGGATAGACATTCCTGCAAAACATATCAAGTATACAATGTAAGAGGATATATTGTCGAGAAGAAGAAAGCTATAATTGAGTTCTACTCCATAATTCAGTAATATCAGATATTCCATACAATTTTGGATCACCATAAAACAGAACGTAATGAAGAGAATGAGCAGTACGTACACTATATATTTCTTCTTTAGTAAATATTTTGAAGAATATCGGTTTAAGAAGATAATAGTCATATAAGTCGTAAATATAAGACCGGCTACTATATATACCTTATTGCCCAACTCCGGCAATATACCCTTAAAATTTACCAGTGTCTTATTAATAGCCATGATACCGAAAGCCAAAATTAACAGCGCGTACCTCCATATCCTATAGCTAGGATCGATTAAAACTTTATATAAATAAGATTGTTTTTCTATATTCGTTTCCGGCATACGCTTGTTAATTATCTTCAACATTCGAATTTACTATTTTTATTTTTTCTTTTCGCTCAAAAGTGCAATTTATAGCTAATATTGGGTAAACTTGTAGCCTGACGATAAAGTTCTATCTCACCTGTTTTCAGATTATACTGGTGTCCCAAAAACTCTTCATAGCCGGTTAAATTAAGTATATTGATTGCAAACTCATGCGATACTTTTTTCTTGTTCATTTTATAACTTATCGAAGCATTGGTTACAAACATAGGCGATAGTTGCTTCGAATACGCTCTTGTTTCATCATACTGCACTTCCTTGTCAGGATGTTCCATTGTAGCCTCTACATCGACCGGAGAATAACGCTCACCACCCTGAAGAGTAAACCGGAGGTTGGCTCCCAATATATTTTGCTTATTCGATCCCATCATCCACTCTTTACCCACTAAGACATTGAAAGCGTAGTTGCGATTAAACTTCGTATTGTGCCAAACACCGTCTCCGCCCTTGTATTTCGAACTGAATACCGATCCTGTAAGCATATAATAAAAGCCTTTATCTAAATATCTCTCCAAAGTAAGATCGACTCCGTAATTACGTCCTTTACCCTTGTTCACAAGTGCATCTTCTACATAGAATGTTTTACGGTTGAGTACAGAGTAAGAACTGTCTGCAATAACAGGCACGTCGAATAATGATTGGAAATAAGGCTCTATTTTCAGATTCACGTTATCCGATATCTTATAATTAAAAGTAAGCATCAAGTGATGAGCTTTCGTAAAATCAAGATCTTGATTAACAGGCTTACTATCCGCCCCTGCTGTTCTGACATAAAACACATCCATTTTCTCCATGCGGCTATGCAGACCATAGGCCACAGCAAACGATGCTCTGTTACTCGCTTGCCATTTCATACCCACACGTGGCTCGATTGTAAAACTATTATTCAATGTTAGTATCTGACTGTTTACTCCAAGATTCATTGTAAGTTTATCACTAAGTCCTATTGCAGCACTAGTGTAAGCCGCTATCAGATTGGTGCTGCCATCACCTTGCGATATGGTTTCCAATGGCTTTTCTCTAAAAGGAGCCATTCGTAAATCCAAATTATAAAACATTCTGGTAAAAGTAAAGCCTGTTTTACTTGTAAATCTTGAGCTGAATTTGCGATTGAAAGATGTGTTGAATATCAAATTGGTATTGCGGGTGTCCATATCCAACGTAGGTGTAGAATTCATTTTCGTATCGAATGCATCTTCACTGGCTTCATTACTGGCATAAGTTGTAGCCAAAGTAGTTTTCAATTGAGAATTGCTATTGAAAAAATAACGGTGAGTAACCCCTGCGGCTAGCGCAGATTGTTTTGCTCTCGACTTCTTATTGTCATCCATAAATTCCCATTCATCCGGATTTTCTTCAAAATCATTTGTGAATTTATCCAATAAAGCTGTTCCCCAAACTGAAAATACACCGGCATTCTTGGTAGGAAAATTCACTTTGAAGTTTAAATCCTGATAATCGAGATTTCCGCCAAGATCTAAGAAACTTGTAGTTGAATAACGATAATTGAATATATAAGACGAATTATGTTTTTTACTGAAAGGTCCTTCCGAAGCAAAGTCGATACCTAAGATACCTATCTGAAAAGCATTCTCATACTTCTGATTATTACCATTTCGCAGTTTCATATCGAACACACCCGATACAGCATTGCCATATTCGCCAGGAAAAGCTCCTGTAAAGAAATCGGAATTCCCTAACACATTACTACTTAACGAAGATAATACACCACCACCCAATGTCGAAATATCTGCAAAGTGATTCGGATTTGGTATCTCGACATCTTCGAGTTTCCATTGCAACAAATGTGGTGCATTACCATGTACCGATATACCATTGTTACCTACACTAGAAACTACTCCGGCAAAAGAGCCCACCAAACGAGCCGGATCATCCATTCCACCCGCAAAGCGGTTCGCTTCTTCTACACTAAGCATACGCGCTCCGGTCGTCGCCATACTATTAAGCGCCCTGTCTTTATTTGTTCGTTGAGTAAAAACTACCTCGCCCAACTCCTGTATATTTTCAGTCAATGGAATCTCCAAATAGACTTCCTTTGCTGATGTAACTAATATTTCACGAAATATATTGGGTTCGTAACCTACTGATGTAGCTTGTACTGTATGACGTCCGACAGGCACATTTTTCAAAGAGAATCGCCCTAAGCTATCCGTCATTGTTCCTATCTCGGGTTTATCTAAAAGCCCGATAGTAACATACGACAATGGCGAACCCGAGGCATAGTCGACTACCACACCCCGTATTGTTTGTGCCGACATGCCAACCGATACAAATAAGAATAGCAAGAATGCTATTAGTGAATTGAATTTATTTTTCATAATCCTTTAGTTTTATATTAATTATAGTTTTTATTTTGATTATAGAACCAAAAGTAGATTATCAGCAAAAGCCATATTTTGAAAATAGACAGAGAGCTATATTTTATATACAGAACTGATTTTTCTGTATACGGAATTAATATTAGGTGAAGATGTAATCTTAACTTTGGAGAGCGACGAAAATAAAGAGTCGTATAAAACATGAAATGGCTTCGTAACTATCAATTAACAAAACAAATCGAATAGAACACTTTGTCTGTACATCCACAGGTATTATCTTTGTATCTATGCATAGCTCATTTAGAAGCTTCCGCAAGTGTTTTTTATTTAAAAAGAAATTAATCTATAATAATACCACCATGAAAAAGTTATTTTACCTAGTAGCCTTAATTCTATTTGTTTCGTGCGAAAGCAAAACAGTCGATCTGAATATTATGAGTTTTAATGTTCGTTACGATAACGCCGGAGACAGTCTCAATAGCTGGCAATACCGCAAAGACATTGCAGCACAAGTTATAAAAGACCACGATATCGATATAGTAGGAACGCAGGAAGTATTGTCGCACCAACTCAACGATTTGAAAGAGCGTTTACCCAAATACACTGCAATAGGTGTAGGTCGCGAAGATGGAATAGACAAAGGTGAGTATAGTGCTATTCTTTATAAAACAGATAAATTCAACGAAATTCAGTCCGGCTATTTCTGGTTGAGCGAAACACCCGAAATTGCAGGCTCTAAAGGATGGGACGGTGCATGTGAACGCATTGCTACATGGGCTGTATTACAGGACAAAGAGACTAAAAAGCAAGTATTTTTTATCAATACCCACTTAGATCATGTAGGTAAAATAGCCCGTCAGGAAGGCGTAACTCTATTATTAGATCGTGCTACCGAATTGGCTAAGGGTTTCCCTATAATTATGACAGGAGATTTCAATGCAACGCCTGAATCGGATGTTATCAAACACGTAACAGATACTTCAAATCCACAACATTTGATCCACAGCAAAGATATAGCATCTACAACCAGCGGAACACAATGGACATTCCACGACTTTGGAAGATTACCCGTTGAGCAAAGAGAGTTTATCGATTATATCTTTGTAAGCAAAGGAATTTTAGTGGAAAAGCATGCCGTTTTACCTGAAAAGATGAACGATAAATTCATTTCGGATCACTCACTTATTGTTGCAGAAATCGAAATTAAATAAATCAAACTATTCAGATCATGAATAAAACAATATTAAGGCGGATTTTATTTCTAGGGCTTACCATTATATGTTCGGGAATAGTATTTGCACAAAAAACCATACTTATACATTCTCATAACGATTATGAGCAGCGCGTTCCATTTTATCAGGCTTATGCACAGCAAGTAGCATCTATAGAAGCCGATATTTACACCACCAACAAGCCCAATGAATTGTTAGTAGCTCACGATCGTGATCAGCTAACCACTGCTCCTACCCTAGAGGAATCGTATATTTTGCCATTGGTCAATCTATATAAGCAAAACAATGGTAAGGCTTGGAAAAACTCGGATAATATACTTACTCTTCTGGTCGATTTAAAAACTCCTGCAAATCCGACATTAGATATTCTTATTAAGAAATTGCAGGTTTATCCCGAAGTATTTGATCCAACAGTTAATCCCTATGCCGTACGTGTTGTAATATCGGGCAATCTTCCCGATCCCAACGATTATGGGAAATACCCAGCAGTTGTTTCGTTCGACGGCAGCAAAACATATTATACCCCTGAACAACTGAAACGAATATCGATGATCAGCCTAAACCTTCGTGACTATACGCAATGGAACGGAAAAGGCACAATGATAAACGATGAGTTTAAGAAAGTGATGCAGGCTATCAAAGAAGCACATACTCTGGGTAAACCTATCCGTTTCTGGGGAACTCCCGATGGTGTTACGGCTTGGAATACATTCCATAATATAGGCGTAGATTATATCAATACAGACCGCCCTGAAGCATGTGCCGATTATTTCAGAAATTTCGAAAATAAGAACTACCACATAGCGGGTAGCAACAGCGAAGTATCTGATGAAGTGAGCCGTGCGAAACGACTGGATAAAACGACTGTCGGATTTCAAGGTTTCAATAACAAGAAACTGCAATTATCGAAAGGCATAGATGTTTATCAACCGACATACCTCAACGATGGAGCTATCAAGCCTATCAAAAATATCATCTTCCTTATTGGTGATGGTATGGGCTTAGCTCAATTATGTGCAGGAGAAACCGTAAACCATGGTCTTACAATTCTCAATATGAACTATATCGGACTGCAAAAGACAAGTTCGAAAGATGCCTATACGACCGATTCTGCTGCCGCTGGTAGTGCGCTAGCCACAGGAGAATCGAACAGCAACCGTCATATAAGCATGAGTGACGATGGTAAACCATACCCATCGATGACAGATGTGCTTTATCCCGAAGGCTTTGCATGTGGTGTAGTTACGTTAGGTAATCTTGCCGATGCGACTCCTGCCGCATTCTACGGACATTCGGTAGAACGTGATAATTCGGACGAAATAACGAACTGGTTACTCGATGGCAAACTAACATTGCTTAATGGCAGCGGAATGGATGTTTTTACCAAAAGAAAAGACAACAGGGATTTACTTGGTGAACTGAAATCGCAGTATAGAATCTCGACTTCTATCGATGACATAAACAAAGATAAAAGTAAAGTAATATGTGTAGATGAGCGTATGGACTTAGCTGCATCAGAAGAAACCCTTTCTCTTCTAGCCGATGCTACACGCGAAGCTATTCAAAAACTTAGCGGAGCAAGCGACAAAGGTTTCTTCCTGATGGTAGAAGGTGCAAAAATAGATTATGCAGGACATGCCAACTCGCTACCAGGTTCGATAATGGAAACACTAAGCTTTGATCTGGCTGTTGCCGAAGCAATGAAATTTGCTGATAAGAATGGCGAAACACTAATTATAGTGACAGGCGATCACGAAACAGGCGGATTGACATTAGTAGACGGAGACAGAGCAAAAGGGCATATCACAGCACGTTATATGACTGACGATCACACACCGATTATGCTTCCTGTATTTGCTTACGGACCCGGAGCATCTAAACTTACAGGTGTATATCCGAATACGCAGATATTCCATAGAATAAAATCTCTTATGGGATTAAAATAAGCTGATTATGAAAAAACAATTGATTTTTACAATCGCTCTCTTTCTTTGCTCTTTGGTTGCAAATGCATCCGATATACAATTGAAGTTCAATAAGAAAGGACAATTTAAGATAGCTCAATTCACAGATCTACATTGGATACATGGCTCTCCGAATTCCATCAAAACAGCAGAGACTATAAAACATGTATTGGAAACTGAAAAACCCGATGTAGCAATTCTCTCGGGTGATGTCGTTTGGAAAGATTCGGTAAAAGAAGGATGGCTCACGGTTGCTAAAATATTTGAAGAGGCTAAGACTCCTTGGGCAATAACGTTGGGAAACCACGATTCGGAAGACGATCTTACGCGCGATGGTGTATTTGAGTTTCTCGAAGGTATGCCTTACTATATAGGTGAACAAGGCGAAGAACTGACAGGTTGCGGTAATTATTCACTGCCAATATTAAGTTCGCAAGGCTCTAAAATTGCAGCGGTATTATACTGTGTGGACTCGAATGATTATCCTGCCGATCAAAAACTGGGTCACTATGATTGGATACATTTCGATCAGATAGATTGGTACAGAAAGACTAGCGATAAGTATACAGCTCAAAATAATGGGAAACCGCTCCCCTCTCTCGCTTTTTTTCATATTCCCCTTCCCGAATATAAAGAGATAATAGGAAAAGATACAACTCATGGAGCAAAAAACGAAGAAGGTGTTTCGTCACCCGTCGTTAATTCCGGCTTTTTCTGCTCGCTTATGGAGAAAGGTGATGTAATGGGTACATTCGTAGGACATGATCACGATAATAACTACATCGGCATACTCCACGACATAGCTCTTGCTTATGGGCGCGTGACGGGTGCTGATGCTTACGGTGATTTTGAAAGAGGTGCCCGTATTATTACAATGTACGAAGGAGAAAATCAGTTCGACACATGGATCAGAACTAAATCGGGGACTGATTTGCTGTATTATTATCCATCTGGAATATCGGCACAGGAAGAAGCGTCTGCTCAATACATGCCTGCGATAAAAACTAACCCTAAGAAGCAAGGTGTAGCTTATACCTACTATGAAGGAAGAATAAAATCGACCGACAGAATAGCATCATTAACGCCACTCAAAACGGGTATAATAAATAATATATCTTTAGCTCCTGCATCTGCACAAGACTCGTTTGCCTTTGAGTTTAAAACATTGATTAAAATATTGGAGAGGGGTATGTATCGTTTCTACACACATTCCGACGATGGCTCTAAGCTCTTTATAAATGGAAAACTCGTTGTCGATAACGATGGTTCGCACAATGCAAGGCGCAGAGAAGGCAAGATTGCTTTAGAAGCAGGCTATCACGAACTGAAAGTTCTTTATTTCGAAGATTATATGGGAGAAAGCCTCGAAGTCGGCATCTCCTCGCGTAGTATTCTCGAAATACCTATACCCGACAATATGTTGTATGTACCCGAAAAATAATAAACACTACTTATAGATATTCTGTTATGAAAAAATTATTATCAATATCGATAATCTTATTTGCGTCAATCCTGTTTTCTCCGAACCTGTTTTCGCAGGAAAATGATGCTGCTCCTCCAAAGTATAACTTGCCTTACAAAAACACATACGTAAAGGAAGCTCTTGTTGCCGAAAATGAATTTCGTGTAGCAAAGCCAAACCTCATTACTCCCAAAAGTTATGAGGAAGCCCGAAATATATTACCTAATCCAATTTGGGAAGGTCACGAAAAGGAACTCGAAATGTATTGGAGAGCATGGCAAATTGCTATCGGTAACATCAGACAACCGCAAGAAGGATCGGGATTTATATCTACCTATCTCGATACGGCTTACAACGGTAACATCTTCATGTGGGACTCGGCATTCATTATGATGTTTGCCCGCTACGGATACCGCTACTTCCCTTTCCAGAATACACTTGACAATTTCTATGCGAAGCAACATCCCGATGGATTTATCTGTCGCGAAATAAAGGGCGATGGTGCAGATTGTTTCGAGCGTTACGACCCTGTAAGTACAGGGCCTAACTTATTGCCTTGGAGCGAAATGCTTTATTATAAACAGTATGGCGATTCCGACCGTCTCAATAAGATATTCCCTGTACTATGCGCCTACTATAAATGGTTGAAACTGAATCATACATGGCCGAATGGTACATACTGGTCGAGCGGCTGGGGTACAGGTATGGACAATATGCCACGTGTACAATCCAAATACAGCATGATTTTCAGTCACGGTCACATGGTATGGCTGGATGCTTGTCTTCAACAAATATTTACGGCAAATATTCTGCTCGAAATGGGATTTTACCTCGAACGCTGGCAAGAGATTGAAGAATATGAAGATGAGATCAAGATGCTGACTAAGTATGTTCAGGACAATATGTGGGACGAGAAAACAGGATTCCTTTACGATCAGTATGCCGATGGCAGCTTATCTACAACTAAAGGGATTATTGCCTACTGGTCGCTATATACCGATGTATTGAACAAAGACAGAATGGACAGATTGGTAAAAGAACTGGATAACCCTAAGACCTTCAATCGTCCGCATAGAGTACCGTCTCTCTCTGCCGACAATCCTAAATATAACCCGCTAGGCCGCTACTGGCAAGGTGGTGTATGGCCGGGATCTAACTACATGGTAATAACAGGTCTCCAAAACAAAGGGTATTCGCAGATGGCAAAAGATATTGCCAGAAACCATTACAATCAGGTATTCGAGGTATATAAAAACACTGGTACATTCTGGGAATACTATGCTCCCGAAAAAACTGAACCGGGCTTTATGGCTCGCAAGGAGTTTGTGGGCTGGACTGGATTACCTCCTATTGCTGTATTTATAGAATATATATTAGGTATCCGTTCAGACTTCTCAAGCAATACCGTTGTATGGGATATCACCAATACCGAAGCACATGGTATGGAGCGTTATCCGTTTGGGCCAGAGGGCACAGTGGACTTTAAAGTAAATAAGAGAAGTTCGCAAGACGAAACTCCAAGTATTACAGTGAAATCGAATATTCCTTTCGAAATGACCATTCTTTGGGGTAAAGACAAGAGTAAGAAAGTAAGTATAAAAGAAGGTAGCCAGACTATCTAAGAAGAAAATATAATAATAATTAAAGACGGATAATCAGTACTAGACTGGTTATCCGTCTTTTTTGTAAAAGCCCTATCTAGGTTTTCTAAAGAGAGTATGTGAATTTATTGAGAAGATTAGATAAAGCTGACATATAAGAAAGACAAGGGCAGTCAAAAGTTTTATTATATATCATTTCTTATTTGTGTCAAACTCGCATAAATTACATATTCACGTACGAAAACTAACAATTCACGCCAATTCAATACACGAAACTCTATTTCAGAAACAAATTATAGTTATACATAATACCCTATTTACTAAAAAGATTAGATAGGGCTAGCATACAAGAAAGACAAGGTCAGTCAAAAGTTTTATCATATATCATTTCTTATTTATGTCAAACCCGCATAAATTACACATTCACGTACAAAAACTAATAATTCACGCCAATTCAACATACAGGGCCCTACTTCAGAAACAAATTATAGTTATACATAATATCCTATTTATTGAGAAGATTAGATAAGGTTGGCGTAAGAGATGATAGGCTCAGGTAAATATTTTATTATTTACAGTTTCTCTGTGTCAAATTCATGTTAATTACATATTCACGTACAAAAATTAATAATTCACGCCAATTTAACACACGAAACTTTATCTCAGAAATAAATAAAACGCATTTATGTAAAAATAAATTAAATAAAAGTTATTTTTAATTTATTTTTATTAATATTGCAGCGATTATTAAACAAAGAAAATAACAATAGAGTATAAACAATTTAATTTGACAATCATAGTTATTGCTAGGGCACTGGCACTTGACACGCTTATTATGAACTAGATAATAATTTAATGCTTAAACAATCTTACCTAATATATTTATTAAACTAACTTGAATATTATGAAAATGAAAAGACTTTTTTTAACAGTTGCTTTTATTATTGGTATAGTACTTTGCAATAGCTCTTGTTCTCAGGAAAACGAAATGGAAGGAGTGGTAGCGGGTGGCGGTCCTCTAAATAGTGCATTAAAAGAGAAAAAAACAGAATTACCAGCAAATAGCAAAAATGATAGCATCAATCAACTCAACCTCGAACTTGAGTAGATTTATATACAATTAAGATGTGGCTCTAAGTTAAATATATATCTTAAAAACTTTGTCTATGAAAACTTCTGTATGTGCAAAAATAAGCTGCTTTTTATTATTAGTTCTAAGCTCTTTATTTTCATGCAAAAAAGCCGATCGTTCTGTTGATCTACTCGCACAAGCACAAAATATTGTTGAAACTAAGCCTGTAGATGCGCTTAATTTGTTAGATTCTATTCACAATCCTAAAGACATGGATAGAGACAGTTATATGCAATATATTGTAACGTTGACTCAGGCCAAACTTATTGCGAATCAAGATGTAACTAATGACAGCCTTATTATCAAAGCGCAAAAATATTTCAATGATACAAAAAATCCACAGAAAGCAGCATTAGCTAATTTCTATGCAGGCCGTGTCTATCAAAAAAAACAAATGCACGATGAGGCTATGAAGGCATTCTTACAGGCTGAAACCGATGCCAGACAATCCAATAATAATATATTAATAGGAAAAAGTTTACATAATATAGGCTTTTCGTATTTTGAAAGGAGTATCATGGACAGTAGCATCGTTCGTGCACGACAAGCTTTAGATTATTACAACAAAAGCGACAATGCTGAACCATTCCAGGCGCAAACACTTAATTTAATAGGCCGTGCTTACGATGCAATTTGCATATATGACAGCGCTCTTTTTTATTTCGATAAAAGTTTTAAAATTGCAAATAAAATTAACAATAAACCTCTTGAGTCTATTGCTATTTCTAATATAGGAGTGGCATACCATGGGATGAAAGAATATAACAAAGCAGTAGATTATTATCATAAAGCTCTAACAATAACCTCGGATCCAGCTGACTCTGCAAGGATATATCTCAACTTTTCAAGATTATATAATGAAAATAATCAAACCGATTCAGCAATATATTATAGTAATTTAATGAAAGATAGGCTATCTCTCATTTCAGATAACCACATGATAAAAAAGGCTTATGAAACTCTTTCCAAATGTTATAAAGAAATAGGTAATGAGCAAAAAGCACAATATTACAGTGCATTGCAGAAACAGGTTGAGCAGAGAATAACGGAGGCCAATAATTCACAAAAACTATTAGAGATAGAAAAGAAGTATCAAGTGTCTTTGTCTCTTCGGAAAAAAGAATTGGAGCGTTTACAAATACTTTCATATCTTTATATATCTATCGGCATATCTGTTACTATATTAATTGTACTGATAACCTGGTTCAGAAATAAAAGCAACCGCTTAAAACATGCACAGCAAATAGAGAAGAATAAACTACTTGAGCAGAAACTCGAAAATCTATTGTTCCTTCAAAGCATTTATCAGCACATTATAACAGAATGGGTAAGCATCGAAGAAGAAGTAAAATCACTCGCTATTGAGTTTGGCGCACAAGAAGAACCGTCGATATATGGAAGAATAAGGAAGATGGTCGAAGAGGTGAAAACAAAGACAAACAGACAACTCATAGAAAATGCAAAAGATTATCTTAAAAAAGAACCTTTTGGCGAGCAGGCTATTGCTGCATTGAGTGATAAGGAATTGTTGATCAGTATGCTTTCGTTCTGTGGTTATAGCAAAAAAGAAATGACTCTTATATTGGGTGACATGGCAGGTTCAAAAAATCTGCATGTGCAAAAGTTGGATATACAACGAAAGTTATTAAATGCAGGTATGTCTGAGAGCAGAACTAATGAGATACTGTTTTCTAAAAATGGAGATAAGAACTCTTTATCCACATAATAGGGAGCTAAGCCAACACAGAAAATATATCAAATCCATATATTTAGACCCCAGAATATCACTAGCTTAAGATATTTTCTACTATTTTTACTATAAAATCACTTTATCAGAATCGAATAGTGGCATAAAAGACGTCACAACTCATTGTTTTTTATTAATATTGCAGTGTTTATTAAATTAAATATAACAAAATACATACAACTTTTTTTTATTATCTGGAATTTATCTGACACATCTCATTAAAATCACTATTACATTATGAAAATTAAAAGAATTATTTTGTCAACTATTTTTGTTGCAGGAATTATTGTTGCTAGTACATCTTGTTCTCAAACAGACGAGATGGATGATGGAGATACTGGTGGTGGCACTCGCCCCCCTTCTAATAGTTCAAAAGCCACAGAGATAGACTCGACTGAAAAAATAAAAAGCGATAGTATAAATTATACTCTAAAATAATCTTGTAATCAGATTTTTTTGAATTATAAAAGGTTTAGTGTATATATTCTGAACCTTTTATAATTCCATATATATTTTATGAAGATATCAGAATTAATAAAAGTAAAATATTTTTTTCTAATAATATTGGGTTGTCTCTTTGCATGCGAAAAGAATAATAATCCTAGCAATTTATTAGATGAAGCTTTAGCAATAGTAGAAAATAATCCTAGCGATGCTCTTATTTTGCTTGACTCTATAAATAATCCAGAGAACATGGATAAAGATGACTACATGAAGTTTGTTACTACTTATGTTGAAGCAAGGTTCAAAATGGATCACGACATGATAGAGGACACTCTAATATTTGAGGCTCAAAAACATTTTAATTTACAAAACAATACCTATTATACTCCTTTAGCAAATTATTACGCAGGTATTGTCTACTATGATAAACAAGTGTATGACAAATCGTTGGAATGCTTCTTAAAAGCAAGTGAATCAGCCAGAAAAAGTAATAACAATAAATTAATCGGAAAAAGCCTGCATGCTATAGGTAATCTATACTTTGACCGAAACGTTATGGACAGCGCTATTCTCCGTTACAATGAAGCTCTTATTTATTATAATAAAGAACAAAATACAGGTCAATTACAAGGACAAGTAACGAATTTAATTGGTCGTGCCTACGAAGCTATTGATAATTTAGATAGTGCTTACTTCTATTTCGATAAAAGTTTAGAGATAGCGAATAAACTCAACGACAGACCATCTCAAGCTATAGCAACATCCAACATTGGTGTTGTTTTCCGAAGAATGGAAGACTATAATAAAGCAGCAGCCTATTTTCTCAAATCGCTTGAGCAAACATCTAACTCAAATGATTCTTTACGTATATATCTCAATCTGTCAAAACTATATAATAAAAAAAACCAACTGGATTCTTCAAAGTACTACATCGATCTTATGGAAGATCGATTAGCTGAGATAAAAAATAACAAAACTCTTTTAAGCGCTTATGGCTCTCTTTCTACATATAACAGACAATCTGGGAATGAACAGAAAGCTGAATATTATAATAAATTAGAAGAGGAAATTAGAAATAGAATAACAGAAGCCAATAATTCTCAAAAGCTAATAGAGATAGAGAAAAAATACCAGATGTCTCTACGAGAAAAAGAGTTAGAGAGTTTACAAATACGCTCATACCTTTATATGTCTATCGGCATATCTGTAGCCATACTGATTGTATTGATAACTTGGTTCAGAAATAGAAACAACCGCTTGAAACATGCACAGGAAGTAGAAAAGAATAAATTACTTGAACAAAAACTTGAGAATCTGTTATTTCTACAAAGCATCTATCACAATATTATAACAGAATGGGCAGGTATAGAAGACGAAGTTAAATCTTTAGCTCTTGACTTGGGAGTGAAAGAAGAACCAACTATATATCTAAGAATCAGAAAAATGGTTGAAAACGTAAAAGGGAAGACAAATCAACAACTAATAGAAAATGCGAAAGATTTTCTGAAAAAAGAACCTTTTGGTGAGCAAGCTATCGAACTGTTGAATGAAAAAGAATTACTTATCATTATGCTTTCCTATTGCAAATACAGCAAAAAGGAAATGTCTATTATATTAGGAGATATGGCAGGATCTAAAAATCTGCATGTACAAAAACTAGATATACAACGAAAACTATTGAATTTAGGAATGACTGAATCCAGAACGAATGAAATATTATTTGCTAAGAATGATGATAAGAAATAATATTCATTAATATATAACATAGAAAGGGCTACTCTTAATGAGCAGCCCTTTTTATATCAAATTTATATAAGTCCTTAAAATTTATTATCTATGGTAAAGTAAGAGAATATACCCTTATCATTTCCATTCTCGCTATTCACAAACAAACCAACGCGCACACCTTTACCCCATTGAGGCAAGAAGCCGCCATCTACGACACTGTTACCTTCGGGAAATGAAGTCCAATCTTTAGAATCTACCGACCAAGAGAAACGGAATGATCGGGCATTGACAGATTGTACTTTCAAAACTACTTTTTTAGCGTCCACTTGCTTCGAAAATAATTCGGTCTTTACACCTTTTACATACTTATATAGTTTAACAGACGATCCGCTCACACCCCATACAAAGAGGTTATCCTTATTACCATAAACAGCAAGCCCTTTGAGATTGGCTCCTGCATTTTCGACTTCTGTTTGCATCACATAATTTCCTGTTTTGGGATTGATTCCTCTGAATACCATGTTGTTATTTTCGGTCACACGCATAGTCATCTTATCATTTCCTTTTATGATTTCGGGCTTAGGCAAATTCATATCCCACAACCAATATTGATCGTTGGAGGCAGTTGTGAAATTATCGTGAAACTGATACTCTCTTTTTTGCACTGTCCCTTCGAATGGAACCGGCGCTTGGGCAGAAGGCGTATTGCCATGTTTGAAATAAGGCCATCCCGTAGTCTCATCCCAAAGCATTTCGTCTAGTAAACCTTGTCTGCCTACAAAATCAAAATCGTAGGTTTGATAAGCGTGATATAAGTAGAAATATCGTCCGTCGGGTGTTTGTACCAGCGTACCGTGCCCCGAACAATTCCACAAATCGCCGCCTTCTAATATAGGGTTAGGCTCGTATTGTTCCCAATCGCCCTTTAGCGATTTAGAACGGGCTACATGCACACGGTAATCACATCTGAAATCGCAGCATCCGCCTATCGAGTATAGCATATAGTAATATCCGTTGTGCTTCACAATACATTGTCCTTCGTCCCCTCTTTCTATCCATCCTTTACTAGGTAATGATATACTAAAAGGTTCTCCGACTAATGATAAACCATCCGCACTTAGTTCCGAACCAAGTAACTCGATAGGCCTATCATCCAAGCCATAAGCCTTCCATGTAATATAGAGTTTACCATCATCGTCTTTGTTGATATAAGCATCAATAGCCTCCTTGCCCCAATCGACGATTATACCATGATCGGTAAAGCCTTTGGTAATATCTTTCGTAGTGGCAACGCCTATACATGTGATATTATCACTCTTTCGTCGGGCTGTATAATATACATAGAAAGTACCATCGTTATAAAACAGTTCGGGTGCCCAGCAATCGCCTTTTATCCATGCAGGAGGATCGGTGAAAACACTTCCTATTCTATCCCAATTGACTAGATCTTTGGAATGATACAGTGGATAACTGGGTGCAAAATCGGATGTTGTTCCCGCAGCATAATAATCCTCACCTACACGAATCACCGTAGGATCGGGAAAGTCACCAGATATGACAGGATTGCGATAGGTATTTTCTATATTCTTCTGTGCAAAAAGAGAACACGAGAGAAGAAACAATATACCTATATATAATAGTTTTTTCATAGCATTAGATTTAAAAGAATATTAAAGTTTCTCTGCCGATGGAGGAACATTTTCCGGTGCTGCACCCCATTTGGTATTTGCTTTATTTCCCATTATAAGAACGAGCTTTCCACCATTAGCTATATCGCTATGGCTGAACCAAGGTTTATCCCATGTCTTACCATTCAATGTTGCCGATTGAATATACTTGTTTTCATCAGAGCAGTTTACAGCTTCCACTTCGAAAACCTTACCATTACTCATTGTCATCTTAGCATTCTTAAACAACGGACTGCCGATATTATAAGTTGGCGAACCCGGAGTCACAGGATAAAATCCCATTGCCGAGAATACAACGAAAGCCGATGTACCACCACCGTCTTCATCACCTGGAACGCCCATAAGATCGTTGCGGAACCATTCTTTAAGCAATGTTCTGATTCTCTTTTGAGTCATCCATGGCTGACCGGCATAATTGTACAAATACGGGATATGCAATGAAGGTTCGTTAGCCATAGAAAACTGACCTACGTTTCCTGTATGATCGGGTAATTGTGCATAGAATTCAAATTTGCTTTTACCTAATGGTTCTCTGAATGTTTGGTTCAGATTGTCCACAAAGTTTTTAGGTGAACCCATCAAGCTGATCAGATCGGCAGGATTGTGAGGCACATCCCAACGATATACATAAGCATTATTTTCTGAATAATAGTCTCTTGCTCCCATACCACCTGAATAGCGGTAATCGAAAGGCTCTATAAAATTGCCGTCACTATCTTTCGGATGAAAGAATGCTGTCTGAGCATTGTATAGGTTACGATAGTTATACGAACGATTCAAGAAATATTTATAATCGTCTGTCTTGCCCAATTGTTTAGCTATTTGTGCCAAGCACCAATCATCGTAGCAAGCACCAAGAGTCACAGCAACAGGCTGTCTTTTCTCCCACGAATGAGCACCTTTTATATATTCTTTTTCTCCGACTTTCAAAGCAGGGAAATATCCGTTCTTTTCATAAAACGCTTCCCATTCAGTATTAGGAATACGTGTCCAAGGCAACCACGACTTTTCTGTCATCGCACCTTTACAAGCTTTATAAGCCGCTTCTAAATCATATCCTCTAAGCCCTTTACAATATGCATCCCACACTACTGCAACAGCATGATTGCCGTTCATACGGTGGCTGTCGCCTGTTACTTCGGGGAAGGTTGGCATCCAGCCCTCTTTGGTTTGTTGCGCCATACGGATATATGAACTGACCATATCATTTTCGGCATCTGCTTCGATAAGTACACGTAGAGGATGGGTAGCACGGTAAGTGTCCCAAATCCAATCGTCAGTATAGAAAGGAGTGCCCTCATCACTTTTCACAGTATTAGTAAATGCACTGTAATAGTTTCCATCTTCCGAAATATTTATCATACGCTCGTATGTTCTGTACAATGATGTATAGAATATTGTCTTATGGTCAAGATCATCTCCCTCAACCATAATTTTACCCAATACTTCATTCCATTTAGTACGTGCCACTTGAGCTATCTCATCTACACTATATGTATTGATCTCTCTCTTCAGGTTTTTCTTAGCCTGCTCGCTGCTGATAAAAGAGATACCATAGCGCACATTTATTTGCTTGTCTTTAAACACCAAAGCTATCGCCTGATTTTTTCCATCTACCGATTTCGTTTTATAATCGATTGTATTATTAGCTATGCTACCTGCTTTCTCTACTTTCTGTTGGGTTTCGAGATACAGATACACTTTTGTACCGTTCCTATTTATTATCTGATAGCCTGATAATACCGAGCCGTCAAAATCGAGCTTTCCGTTGCGGGTATTCACAACCAACATATTGTCACCTGCTTTTTCGAAGTCGATACTATATACAGCTGCCTGATGCGATGGTGCAAAATCGGCTGTTACATGTTCGTCATCCAGATAAACGGAATATCTGTAAGGTGTAATCTTTTCGTTATCATAAGAATATGATTTCACAGCAGGAATATCTTTCGTCCCACCATTAATAGGGCTGATATTAAATGCCGAACTTCCACGATGGCTGGTTACTATAACCGGCAATCCTGCTACCTGATCGCTGGTAAAATCGGCACGCTCCGGATATACCCTCAACATGCTGAATGGTAGGTGTACCGTAGGATAAGTAGGGACTAAAAGATGGCTGATATTACCCATATATGGGTTGACATAATCAACCGGAGTTTTTGCGACTTGGGCATTACATGTAAAAACAGCCAGCAAAAACAGGACAATAAAATTTGAGACTTTTTTCTTCATCTGGTATTAGTTATTATATAAGATTTTGAATTTCAGTATTCGATAATCAAAAATACAAGCAATATTTTGATAAAAAAAGAAGATCGGCACTTTATCGACTTGGTTATTCACTTTTTGTGTCAGGTGTCAACACACAGTTGTGGAAATATGGTTAAAAGTTAGGAATAATAAAATCAAAATGTAAGATCAGACCCATGTTTTATAACACATAATAATAACTAAATATACCTTAAACCAAAATCGAAACAACAGGTCTTATTAACAAAGCGTAAGATTAACCCATTTAAAATTTATTATTATGAAAACATAACCCAAACCCGTCTTTCGATTAGCAGCATACAAGATATGCGATCTAAGATAAATCTAAAATAACACCTAATACTTTACCGCTATGAAACAGATACTATTTTTATCGACAATCGGTCTACTTGCTTTTCAACTAAGTTGTAAAGAAGCTACAAGTAATAAGGAAAACGAAAACAAAGAGAGTGAACAGGCAGATACCATCCCCACAAATAGAACTACTGCCGATGATACTATTTCTTATTACCAAAAACCCACTCTATATGATAATGCAACAAAAGTGTACTCCGCAGATGATGATTTGCAGGCGAATGCGAGTAGGAATAGCAATAACCTTTCTATTAATTCGGTTCCTCTTTATTTGAAATCCATCGCTCCTGTTGATATTCAAAGCAATTCGGTTGCGGAATATTATATATCGGACAGTGATTATCCAGCTGTAAACGAGTCGGACAATTATTACTATTATCAACCCAATAATTACAATGATGTATATTACGAAGATTACTATTATCCGTCATATACAGATAATTATTACGATTATAACCAATATTATTATGACGACTATTACTATCAACCTAGTTATCCGATAACACCTCCATTAAACAGACCAAATAAACCACGACCTCCTCATAAGCCAAAACCGGAACGCCCGACTAAACCCATTGTTCCCGAAAGGCCGAATGGGAACAGACCGTCTGTGAGACCGAAACCGGAAGTACCAACAAGACCTGTATCTCCCCAACCGGAGGAAACTGAAGATATCAGAATATCTTCCAGACCAAAGCCCGAATCGACTAAGCCTGAAAATATAACCGGATCGCGTCCGAATCAAAGGCCGAATACAGAGACTTCGAGCAGACCGACATCAACCAGCGAGATAAGATCGTCTCAAAGAGTATCATCGGAACAAACTGATAAAAGTGCCGAAGAAGCGAGAAACAAAAGATTGAAAGAGCAACAGGCAGAACAAGAAAAACTAGCCCGTGACAGACAAGATGCAAACAATCAAAGACAACGAGAAGACCAAGCCAAACAAGAAAGAGAAAAGCAAGAAGCTGAAAGCCGCAGACAACGTGAAGTTCAAGAGAGACAAGATAATGAAAGACGGGAGACAGAAAGTCGTAGACAACGGGAAGACCAAGCCAAACAGGAAAGAGAAAAGCAAGAAGCTGAAAGCCGTAGACAACGTGAAGTTCAAGAGAGACAAGATAATGAAAGACGGGAGGCAGAAAGTCGCAGACAAAGGGAAGACCAAGCCAAACAGGAAAGAGAAAAGCAAGAAGCTGAAAGCCGCAGGCAACGTGAAGTTCAAGAGAGACAAGATAATGAAAGACGGGAGGCAGAAAGTCGCAGACAACGGGAAGACCAAGTCAAACAGGAAAGAGAAAGACAAGAGACTGAAAGCCGCAGGCAACGTGAAACTCAAGAAAGACAAGATAGGGAAAGGCGCGAAACTGAAAGTCGCAGACAACAAGAAACACAACAAGCAGCGACAAGCCGATCAACAAGTGGAGGCAGACGCTAACCCAACAGCTAAATATATATTATTGAAAAACTAAATATTACACAGTTATGAAAAAGCTATTAATACTATTATTCACAGCACTAACATTTGCAGCGTGTGAGGGACCCGAAGGCCCGATGGGTATGACTGGTCTGACAGGACAACAAGGTGAGCAGGGACTACAAGGCCAACAAGGTGAGCCCGGAGAGCCCGGCTACGGAACAAGCTGGTATGTGACATCATTTACAATACAAAGCAATGAATGGCAACTGATGGGGGCTCCGGGAGAACTTAACTCATACTATTATCTGGATATGTCATTACCCGAACTCAATAACTTTGTCTTCAATCAAGGAACTGTAGTCGCTTACATAGAGACAGAGAAAGACATTAAAAATGGTTTGCCGTATGTCTTGCACAAGGGTGGCTCTGATAACCAAGGTGAATTCCTATGGACTCAAACCTACGATTTTGATTTTTATCCCAAAGGTGTACGGTTCTATCTGACTTATTCTGACTTTAATACCCAAATCCCTCCGGATACCGAAACATTCCATATTGTGCTTATGTGGTAATATTTTTACATTTTCAAAGAAAACAGGATATAGCTTTAGGTTATATCCTGTTTTTTATTATATTTACAAACAAGTGCTTTTATAAGGCATTTACTCATAATAAATTAACTGACCCTTACCTCGAATGAAAAAGACATGCTCAGGACTTAAAGTTCTTCCTTTACTCTTGCCTCTTCTATTAGGCATCTCTTTTTCTGCCAGCAAGAGCATAGAAAAAGACGAATGGACTTCCCTTCTCGATAAAGATTTGTCACAGTGGCGCACCTATCTCAGTTACGAAATCAAAAATGGATATAACGGCAGTGTCCCTGTCGATGCTAAAGGCGATACAATCCAACCGATCGGCTATGACAATAATGCTAAAAATGTATTTACAGTCAATGAAGAATCAGGAACCCCCATATTGAGAATTAGCGGAGAAATATATGGCTGCTTGTTTACAAAGAACAGTTATAAAAACTATCGGTTCAAACTGAAAATGAAATGGGGTAACAAAAAATGGGAGCCCAGACTAGATGAACCTCTCGATTCGGGTATCCTATACCATTCGCAGGGAGAAGCAGGTGTCGATTACTGGAGAAGTTGGATGCTTAGCCACGAGTTTCAATTAATCGAAGAAAGTAGCGGTGATTATTGGAGTATCGGTAATTCACAAGTAAAGATACCGGCACAAAAAGAAGGTGATTTATTACGTTTCGATCCCCAAGGCAAACTACTTTCAGTAGGTACAGGAAGCGAAAATGGCGGATTTTGCGGCGTTCGTAAAAGTGCAGACAAACCTGTCGGTGAATGGAATGATATAGAACTAGTCTGTTATGAAGGTAAAAGCCTTTATATTGTAAATGGAGAAGTAGTAATGGCTCTCTCTAACCTCACATATACTGACGGCGATGTAAAGAAACCGCTCATAGAAGGAGCAATACAACTGCAAAGTGAAGCTGGAGAGGTATTCTTTAAAGACATAAAAATCAAAGAGATTGATACTGCTCCCGAGGAATTTTCAATTTATTTTAAAGTATAATAAAAAGATTGAACAAAAATTAAAACATTCTTGAAGTATCGAACGTTATATAAAAATAAAAAGCAGAACAGATGAAACAGTTTTTTTGTATTCTTTTACTTACTCTTACAACAATAACAGCAATGGGACAGAATAAATCTCTTTACGATTTTAAAGTAAAAGACATAGACGGAAAAGATTTTAATCTATCAGAACTTAAAGGAAAAAAGGTTTTAGTAGTAAATGTGGCTTCCAAGTGTGGACTGACACCTCAATATGAGAAATTACAAAATTTGTATACTCAATATAAAGATAAAAACTTCGTCATAATTGGTTTTCCATCCAACGATTTCAAAGGGCAGGAACCCGGCAGCAACGAACAAATTAAAGAATTCTGTTCGCTAACCTACGGAGTCACCTTTCCGATGATGAGTAAAGTAGATGTGGTAGGCGACAACAAAGCACCTATTTACAAATGGCTTACAGAAAAAGCGGAGAATGGTAAAATGGATGCCGAAGTAGAATGGAACTTTCAAAAATTCATGGTTGACGAAAAAGGTCAGCTTGTAGATTTTGTACCTCCTCGTGAAGATCCTTTTTCTGAAAAGATCATTAAATGGATTGAACAATAAAATAAGACACAATACAATAGAGTTCATTATTTTTTTCACTAACGTTCCGCGTTATTACGGACTTCCCAACCACAGATGCAAACACATTTTATTTTTTTATATTAAAAAAGCTCGCAGATTAAATCTACGAGCTTTTTGTTTTTCCTAATATATCTTATCAGATTCCTATACCAAAGTAGTCGAAACCTGTTTCAATCATTTCTTGTTTATTATAGATATTACGTCCGTCAAACACAACAGGTTTTTTCATCGTTTTCTTTATTACCTCCCATGTCGGCAAACGGAACTCGTTCCACTCGGTAACCATAAGAATAGCATCAGCATCAAGTGTCGCATCGTATATATCTTTAGCATATACAACTGTATCGCCCAATTTATGCCTAGCCTCTTCCATTGCTACCGGATCGTACGTTCTAACCTTTCCTCCGGCCTTTATAATCTTGTCGATCAGCACCAATGCAGGAGCTTCGCGCATATCGTCGGTCTTCGGTTTAAATGCCAATCCCCATACTGCGATAGTCTTTCCTTTTATATCGCCACCATAGTATTTCATCAGTTTCTCGAAAAGAACATTTTTTTGCGATTCGTTTACACGCTCTACAGCGTCCAATATTCGCATATCGTAGCCTTGCTTTTTTGCTGTATTGATTAATGCTTTCACATCTTTCGGGAAACAGCTTCCACCATAACCACAACCAGAATAAAGGAATTTAGAACCAATACGGGCATCGGAACCAATACCTTTACGTACCATATTCACATCTGCACCTACTATCTCGCAAAGATTAGCAATTTCATTCATAAAGCTGATGCGAGTTGCAAGCATTGCATTAGCTGCATACTTAATCATTTCAGCAGAAGGAATATCAGTATATATAATGCGGTAATTATTCAGTGTAAACGGTTTATACAGGCGCTCTATTAATTTCTTAGCATCGTCAGATTCCAAGCCAACCACTACACGGTCGGGTTGCATAAAGTCTGAAATAGCTGCTCCTTCTTTCAAAAACTCAGGATTTGATGCCACATCGAACTTAACGTCCGACTTACCTCTTTTATCCAATTCTTCCTGAACTGCTTGTTTTACCAACTTAGCAGTACCTACCGGCACAGTGCTTTTAGTTACAACAACTATATATTTATTCAGGTTTCGTCCTACTGTGCGTGCCACATCCAAAACATATTTCAAATCGGCACTACCATCCTCATCGGGAGGTGTTCCCACGGCAGAAAAAACTATATCTACATCATTAAGTATCGAACTAAGATCGGTAGTAAAATGTAAGCGACCGGCTTTGTGGTTACGTTCAACCATTTCATCCAATCCCGGTTCGAAAATAGGTATAATACCATTTTTCAGATTATCGATCTTCTTTTGATCGATATCCACACAGTAAACATCTGTACCCATTTCGGCGAAACAAGTCCCTGTAACTAAACCTACATATCCTGTACCAACAATTGCTATTTTCATTCTGAATATTTTGACATTATTTGCAACAATTTGTGTATTAAATACGGTGCAAAGATAAGTAAAATACTAAGTAAAATATGAGTAAAACACTCAAAAATAAGTAAAATACACACTTTGCATGGCGTTCCATTCTCAAATAAATATGATCTACAGCCTAACTGACTTTTTGTAAAGAAAAATTCTATATTTTATATCCTCATACAAAACTCTATTTAGATTTTAATTTCTACATTTTCGCAATTTAGCATACCTAGATTATGCTTTCTTTTCACTAACTTTGTCTACCTATTTATAATAGCTTATATTAATTGGATAAAAGTATGATTTCTTTCTTTCAGACCTCTTCAAAGAACATTATTGCTGTTCAGACAAAAGTTAGTATCAATGCCGATTTCGTCGAGCGCCTCACTTGGGCATTTAGTGGTGCAACCCTGCTTGAAGCTGATAAAGTTTCAGGCTTTTTTGTTGGTCCCCGCCGCGAAATGATCACACCTTGGAGTACCAATGCTGTAGAAATAACGCAAAACATGGGAGTTGAAGGTATTCTTCGTATCGAAGAATTCTTTACTGTATCGTCTAAAGACGCAGCGCACGACCCAATGCTTCAGCGGGTATACGACGGATTGAATCAGGAGATGTTTACCATCGACAAACAACCCGATCCGATTATCGAAATTGATGATATAGCTGTATATAATAAGCAAGAAGGCTTAGCATTGAGCGAAGACGAAATAGAATATCTGAATGATGTTAGCAAAAGATTAGGCAGAAAGCTGACCGACAGTGAAGTATTTGGATTCTCGCAAGTAAATTCAGAACATTGCCGACACAAAATATTCAATGGTAAATTTATCATTGACGGAGAAGAAAAAGAAAGTTCTCTATTTAAACTAATCAAAAAAACAGCAGCAACCAATCCGAACAAATTGGTTTCGGCATACAAAGATAACGTAGCATTCAACGATGGTCCCGAAATAGAACAATTTGCACCGACAGATGGCGATAAACCAAGCTATTTCGAAACAAGGCCAATCAAATCGGTGATTTCGGTAAAGGCTGAAACTCATAACTTCCCTACTACCGTAGAGCCGTTCAATGGTGCTGCAACAGGTTCGGGTGGTGAGATTCGTGACCGTTTAGGCGGAGGTAAAGCCTCTTTGCCTATTGCAGGAACAGCAGTATATATGACTTCTTATCCTCGCACAAAAGCAGGAAAAGCTTGGGAACAAATAATGCCCGAAAGACCTTGGTTGTACCAAACACCAGAGGAAATTCTGATAAAAGCTTCGAACGGAGCTTCCGATTTTGGAAACAAATTTGGTCAACCACTTATCTGCGGTTCGTTACTTACATTCGAACACGAAGAGAATCAAAAGAAATTTGCTTTCGACAAAGTAATCATGCTTGCCGGAGGTGTAGGGTATGCTAATAAACGTGATGCGCTAAAAGGCGAACCTAAACCCGGTGAGAAAGTAGTTATACTTGGTGGCGACAATTACCGTATCGGTATGGGTGGTGGAGCAGTATCCTCAGTAGACACAGGCGAATTTTCGAGTGGTATAGAATTAAACGCTGTACAACGTGCCAATCCCGAAATGCAAAAACGTACTGCTAACGTAATACGTGCTCTAGCAGAATCGAACGACAATCCGATTGTATCTATTCACGACCACGGCGCAGGCGGACACTTAAACTGTTTATCGGAACTGGTTGAAACTACCGGCGGAAAAATAGACGTATCTAAACTTCCCGTGGGTGACCCTACCCTATCGTCGAAAGAGATTGTGGGTAACGAAAGTCAGGAACGTATGGGATTATTGATCCCAGAAGAAGCTACCAAAAGAATAGAGCGTATTGCTTCGCGTGAGCGTTCACCGATGTATGTAGTAGGTGAAACAACAAACGATATGAAGTTCGTATTCGAACAAGCAGATGGAAAACGTCCTATCGATCTTAAATTAGAAGATTTCTTCGGTAAAGCTCCGCAAACTATAATGCGTGATACGACCATAGAAGAAGAGTTCTCTAATCCCGATTACGATCTTTCTAAATTAGAAGAATATATAAAGAATGTGTTGCAACTCGAAGCTGTTGCTTCTAAAGACTGGTTAACAAACAAAGTTGACCGCTCTGTAACAGGTAAAGTTGCCCGCCAGCAAACACAAGGTGAAATACAACTACCACTAAGCGACCTTGGTGCTGTGGCTTTAGACTATCACGGAAAAGCAGGTATAGCAACATCTATCGGTCATGCACCGCAAGCTGCAATGGTAGATCCTGCCGCAGGTTCGGTATTGGCTATAGCAGAATCGTTGACCAATATAGTATTTGCTCCGATGGCCGAAGGTCTGAAAAGCATTTCGCTAAGTGCCAACTGGATGTGGCCATGTAAAAATCCGGGTGAAGATGCCCGTTTGTACAAAGCAGTAGAAGCTTGTTCAGAATTTGCATGCGATTTGGGAATCAATATCCCGACAGGAAAAGACTCTTTGTCGATGACTCAAAAATATGGCGATGAAAAAGTTTATTCTCCGGGAACTGTTATAATTTCGGCAGCAGGCGAAGTAAGCAACATCCGTAAGATTGTATCACCAGTGTTGGCTTATATCAAAGGAACATACTTATACTATATAGATTTCTCGTTCGACACATTCAAACTCGGTGGTTCGGCATTTGCCCAAACTCTTGGTAAATTGGGTGAAGAAGTACCAACAGTTACAGATAGCGAATATTTCAAAAATGCATTTATAGCTGTTCAGGAACTGATCAATAGAGGACTAATCCTTGCAGGACACGACGTGTCGGCAGGAGGTATGGTTACAACAATGCTCGAAATGTGTTTCGCCAATCCGCAAGGTGGTTTGGATACACGTTTAGATAAAATTCGCAATACTGACCTTATTAAGATCTTATTTGCTGAAAATCCGGGTATTCTTGTTCAGGTGAAACATCATCATTTGGTAGAAAAAATCCTGGATGATTACGGTGTTGGCTTTGCTATTGTAGCACGCCCTATCGAAGAACGTAAGTTGATTATACAGAAAGATGAATTCCGTCAGGAATTTGATATTGATGAATTGCGCGATGTATGGTATGAGCCATCATACTTACTAGACAGAAAACAAAGCGGAGAAACTTTAGCAAAAGCCCGTTTCGAAAATTACAAGAAGCAGCTGTTGCAATTCAAGTTCAATCCTAATTTCACAGGGCGATTCGCTCAATACGATATTAACCCGAACCGTACTGCTCCAACAGGCATCAAGGCGGCTATTATCCGCGAAAAAGGAACGAATGGCGAGCGCGAAATGGCTTACTCGCTATATCTTGCCGGTTTCGATGTGAAAGACGTACATATGACCGACTTGGCAACAGGGCGCGAAACCCTCGAAGATATCAATCTGATTGTATTCTGCGGTGGATTCTCCAACTCCGACGTACTTGGTTCGGCTAAAGGCTGGGCGGGTAGCTTTATGTATAACGAAAAGGCAAAGGAAACTTTACGCAAGTACTACGAACGTAAAGATACATTGAGTCTGGGTGTATGTAACGGATGTCAGTTGATGATGGAACTGGGACTTGTATATCCCGAACATGATGTGAAAGCGAAAATGGAACACAACAGTTCGCACAAATTCGAATCGACATACGTAAGTGTTGAGATTCCTAAAAACGAATCTGTTATGCTAGGTTCACTTTCGGGCAACAAGATCGGTATCTGGGTAGCACATGGCGAAGGTCGTTTCTCTATGCCTAAAGCTGAATCAGAATACAAGATTATTGCAAAATATATTTATGACGAATATCCGGGTAACCCGAATGGTTCGGACTATAATACAGCTGGTCTTTGTTCGGCAGATGGTCGTCATTTAGTTATGATGCCTCACTTAGAACGCTCTCTGTTCCCATGGCAAAATGCCTACTATCCGTTCGAGCATCGCAAGGATGATGTAACTCCTTGGATGGAAGCATTTGTGAATGCCAGAGAGTGGATAAAAAATAATTAATCTAAGAATAATTTATCCCGTCTGTTGTTCTTAGTTTTTTAAGAATAAAAGACGGGATTTATAATGCACAATACATAATAATGAGAAACTTTATTCTAGGAATAGTATTCTTTTTATCACTGCAATTATCTGCGCAAGAACTTAGTTTATGGAACTTAAAATATGGAATAACGCAAAAACAAGCCATTACCCAGATAGCAAAAGAACGTGGATTGACTGATCCGGTAATAATTAATGACACGGCAGATAGTGATAATATTTTAATTTACTATTCTGATTGCCCCTTTGCGGGTGAGGATGCAGAGCTTGTAACATTGAGTTTCTATAAAGATCAATTTTACAGAGCTATAATCATGCTAAAACCAAAAGAATCGAGATTATTGACTAAATACGACTCTCTTGTAGACGATATATCTACTAAATATGGGAAACCAGACAAAAAGATGTATAGTTTTGATTATCCCTTTGAAGAGGGTGACGGATATGAGCTATCGGCAATAAAAAGTGGTAAATCGAACATTGCATCCAGATGGAGTATTCCTAATAGAATGCCCACATCTACAGTCGCGATAGTTATAACAGATCAAGCCAAGATAGCAGTCTTATACGATTATTTGAAGATTAGCGACATCGTTGATGTTAAAGAAAAAAATAAGAATCTGAAAGATTTGTAAATGATATAAGTCCCTTGCATACTAATTATATTTCCACTTTATTTCACTATATTTGTTACAATACCGAAATAATTTGGAGTATGTCATTAGAAAAATAGTAGAACACATTATCTATGAAAAGAATAATATTACTACTTTCTATCATTATCCCCATCTGTCTTTATTCAAACGAAACAGATAAAAAGGATATTGTGCAAAAAGGCAAGGACGAAGCCATATATTCAAAACCCTTTGCTAAGATTACAAAAGCAAAAGGTTGGTGGTATGATGGAGAGCAAGGTCAATGGATAGGCGATAGTAATACAATAGGTAATATTGATAATTTTAAAAGCTATGAGTTTGGATTTGTAACCTTTGGCGATAAACGTTATCTCTATTTCACCAAAGAGTATTTGACCGAAAATACTTTCTGGTTTAAGAAAGAATCCCAAACTTACATTTTAGACATTGATGAATATAAAGAGACAACACACGAGATATCTCCCATAAGAAATACATTTGCTTTCAGGGCATTGGCTAATGAATTCTCGAAGAAGCCTCAGTCAATAAATTTAGACGAGAATACAAATTATTCGGTATATCTTGTCTTTAAATTTGGAGTAGATGTGGAGAAAAACATTGTCCAGTTTCTGATATATGACGAATCTCAATTCAATGCAAGAGACGAAATATATAGGGTAAGCAAGTCTTCACTTAATAGCAAATATAATGATGTCGAAACATACGGAGAATTAGGTCTATATATCACTGCTGCCGATTATCCCGACGAATATTATCAAACAGACCTTATGTATGAGAATTTTTATTACGAAATGGATTTTGATAAGTTCTTAGATTTTATTACCTCTCCTTTCAGAGCCACAAGTGAAGAGGTTGAACCAGAAAATGAAATAAAATGAATAATAAACAATCAATATATCAACACAGCATGAAAGTGCGCGACTACGAATGCGACGCACAGGGAATTGTAAACAACGCCAACTATCAGCACTACTATGAGGTAGCTCGCCACGAATTTCTGGAAGAGCATCAATTAAACTTTTACGAACTGCACGAGCAAGGTATCGATGCCGTAGTAGTGAGTGTGTATATTCGTTACAAACACTCGCTAAGAGGAGGTAACGATTTTATATGCACCATAGATTCTCTTGAGAAAGAAGGTATTCGATACATTTTTCACCAAAAAATAGTACGGTTAAAAGACAATAAAGTTTGTTCGACAGCAAAGATAGAGGTCGCTTGTATGACAAATGGGAAAGTAGGCAAACCTGATATTTTCGACAAGGCTTTTGATAAGTACATGCAATAAAAAAATGGCTCTAACATACGAACATAAAATGAAAGTGCGTGACTACGAATGTGATGCACAGGGTGTAGTCAACAATGCAAATTACCTGCATTATTTTGAAGCTACACGCCATGAATTGATGGAGGAGTGCGGACTCAGGCTTCGCGATCTGACAGAAGCAAATATCCTGCCGGTAGTACGAAACGCAAACGTCAGCTATAAAAACTCATTACGAGGTTCTGACGAATTTATGAGTACAATTAAAATAGTAAGAGATGGTCTGCGCTATTATTTTCATCAGGATATTACGCGTACAGCCGACAGCGTTTTGTGCTCGAGTGCTATTATAGAAGTAGTGTGCCTTATAGATGGCAAAGTAGCTAAACCCGAAATGTTTGATAAAGCATTTACTAATTATATAACTTGGAAATAACATGAGTAAAATTACAATATACGTTGCCCGTCATGGCAAAACAATGATGAATAGCCTTGATAAAGTACAAGGATGGTGCGACTCTCCCCTTACAAAAGAAGGTATTGACGCAGCCCGGTATCTGGGTTATGGTATGGATGATATAACTTTTCGAACTGCTTATTGCAGCGACCTGAGAAGAACCCACCAAACAGTTCAGATTGTACTGGGAGCTAAAGGACAGGATGATATACCCGTTATAGAACTAGCCGGACTGCGTGAGGCATGTTTTGGTAGCTTCGAGGCAGACTATAATGGTGTGATGTGGGGCAATGCTGCGCTCTTCTTACAATACACTTCGTACGAAGATATGTACAAAGACATAATGGATCGGAAGATCAATTACAGCCATGTCCTAAATGTTATCAAAAAACTCGATAAAATGGGTATGGCCGAAAGCTTCGATCAGTTGGAAGCCCGCACACAGGAAAGCCTGAAAGAAATAGCTGAAAATGAGACACAGTACGGAGATGGCAATGTATTGGTTATAGCACATGGCATGAGCATCCTTGGTATGCTTTATAATCTGGGAGGTGATAAACTCTTAAAAGGTGCGCTAGATAATGCTGCTGTATGCAAAGTCATCTACGAAGATGGCAAGTTCACAGTAGAATCGATGGGCGACATGAGCTATGTCGAAAAAGGCAAGAAAAAGGAATAAAAAAGAGTAAGATTTTTCTTACTCTTTTAATAATTTCTCAAGAAAGTCATCGAATTCACGATCAAATTTTTCGAGTAAGTCATTATCCAGCTGAACGGTAGAATCGTCGGTAATTAGTAAAAGTTCTTCTATTACTACAAAGTTTTCGTCAGCATAATTTATAGAAAAAGGCTTGTATAGCTCTAGTGATGCAAAAGCATCCTGACCATCCAAATCCTCCGTTACAGCGCGAAGAACGGATGCAATATATTCATCCGGCAGTTCGTCTACCTTATCAATCCAATCGAAAATAACAACCTCTGCCGCACGATTTTCTTCGTCGTCATAGATTGCCACCTCACCACTCTCTTTATCTACTGTGATAAAAATATCAGTAAGAGAACTTCCCTGATAGTTTTTGGACAAAATGTCTACTGCTTCAAGAAAAGTCTTCTTAATTAATTGAGGTATCTCTTTATTTTTCTCATCCATAAGGTTCGAGCTAATTATTTTTTACGAAGGTAATAAAATAAACGAATAATTGATGTCTACATACTATTAAATAGAGAAATCGGCAGCCTCACCGCCATGCAAAGCGCTACGAATTCTAATTTCAGCATTTTGCATCACCTGCGAATAAGGAACTACGCTTTTTGTCAACCAGGCATTACCCCCGATTAGCGAATCGTGACCAACTACAGTTTTTCCACCCAAAATAGTAGCCCCTGCATATATCACTACATTATCTTCGATCGTCGGATGGCGCTTCTCGTTAAACAGTCCTTTAGTTACAAATAAGGCACCAAGAGTTACGCCTTGATATATCTTCACATTATTACCTATTATCGTTGTCTCGCCTATTACAATCCCTGTTCCGTGGTCGATATAAAACGAATCGCCGATCACTGCACCGGGATTAATATCTATTCCTACTTTCGAATGTGCATATTCGGAGAATAATCTTGGTATTATAGGTGTTCCTTGTTTATAGAATTCATGCGAAATACGGTAAACTGTCATTGCAAAAAAACCGGGATAAGTTATCATCACCTCTTCGACCGACCTTGCAGCAGGATCATTCAAATAATATACTTCTGCCTCTTTATATAAACGATCTTGTAATTTTGGCAACTTCTCCAGAAATGTGTCGATTATCGCTTCTGCCCGCTCCCGATCGAGAAGCGCAGTTAGATTCTCGACCAAAACCGAATAAAATAAGTACAGACTTTTCTCTACTGTTCTTTCGTGATCACATATCGGAAAGAGAACACGATGAATCAGCGTATCCAAAGCATCCTCCAACTCTATCTTATTAATAGGCAAATGCTTCGATGTAGCATTTAGGCGACTAGCAATATTATGAACGTTTACCATAATCTAAGTTTTAAGGTCGCAGACCTTTTATTATTTACACAAACAAATGTAATAATTAAAAAAGAAAAAAAGGTTCACGAAATTGTCTTATTAATAATATGTTTTATATCACATTTTTCAGGCTAAAAAACATAAAAATAAAATATCTAAATAAAATCCATTATTCTTACATTTGTATAGTTACATACACATATTTAACAACATTAATATGAATATAAATAACATTCTGTCAGCGCTGGAAGCAAAACATCCGGGCGAACATGAATATCTCCAAGCAGTAAAAGAGGTATTGGTTTCCATAGAAGATGTGTACAATCAACATCCCGAATTTGAGAAGGCACGTATAATAGAGCGTCTGGTAGAACCGGATAGAATCTTTACGTTCCGTGTAACATGGCTTGATGATAAAGGCCAAATACAAACGAATTTAGGATACCGTGTGCAATTCAACAATGCAATAGGCCCATACAAAGGAGGGCTCCGTTTTCATGCCTCGGTGAACCTCTCAAGCCTTAAATTTCTAGGCTTCGAGCAAATATTCAAGAATGCGCTTACAACCCTTCCGATGGGAGGCGGTAAAGGCGGATCGGATTTCAGCCCGAGAGGTAAATCGAATACAGAAATTATGCGCTTCTGCCAGGCCTTTATGCTCGAATTGTGGCGTAATATAGGGCCTGATACAGATGTTCCGGCAGGAGATATAGGTGTAGGTACTCGCGAGATAGGCTACCTATATGGAATGTATAAAAAACTAGCGAGAGAAAATACAGGCACATTTACGGGTAAAGGCCTAGAGTATGGTGGTTCTTTAGTTCGCCCCGAAGCGACAGGCTTTGGTGCCCTTTATTTCGTCAATGAAATGTTGAAATCAAAGAATATCGATATAAAAGGGAAAACCGTTGCTGTATCAGGATTCGGAAACGTAGCTTGGGGCGCAACTCTTAAAGCAACTGAGTTTGGTGCGAAAGTAGTTACAATATCGGGTCCCGATGGTTATGTGTATGACAAGGATGGTATATCGGGAGAGAAGATAGAATATATGCTGGAATTGAGAGACTCGGGAGAAGATATAGTTGCTCCTTATGCCCAACGCTATCCAAGTGCGGTATTCTATGCCGGCAAGAAGCCATGGGAACAGCAGGTTGATATAGCATTGCCCTGTGCTATCCAAAATGAGTTGAATGAAGTTGATGTTAAAAATCTAATTACTAACAATGTAATATGTATAGCAGAAGTGTCTAATATGGGATGTACTGCCGAAGCCATCGATTTACTTATCGAAAAAAGAATCCTTTTCGCTCCGGGAAAAGCTGTTAATGCCGGTGGTGTTGCCACTTCGGGACTAGAAATGAGTCAGAATGCGATGCATATTCAATGGTCGGCAGAAGAAGTAGATCAACGGTTGCATCAGATAATGAATAGCATCCATAGTCAATGTCTGCAATATGGCAAAGAAAAGGATGGAAGTATCAATTATGTAAAGGGTGCTAATATTGCAGGCTTTATGAAAGTAGCAAAGGCCATGATGGCACAAGGTATAATATAATAAAACAGTATAATCCGATTGATAATAAAAAAAGAGGCATATCGGATATGCCTCTTTTTTTTATAGTTATTTTATCTCATTAAATATCATTCTTCCGTCTAGACGTCGTCATCCTTTTAAATCCGATGTAGAGTAAAAGAATAGACAATACAACGGGTAGAGTTGCATCACCAATAGGACCTCCGACATTGCCGGCATTGCCTTCTTCCCATTCATCTCCTCCGGGGAATACAAGACCTTCGTCCCAAGACTTTCCATATCCTATCCAAGAAGATACTCCTTGTGCAGATGCAGATAAAGGCGATACATTATCTCCAGCCATAGAACGCTTTTCTTTGCGCAAATATGATTCCGACGGAACTTCAGTTGTATTTATAGGTACATCCGGAGTGTCAGCTTGAACTACAGTTGGTAATGCAAAGGTGAAACATCCAATAAGTAGCAACAATATTATTAATTTAGTCTTCATTCTCTATTAGTTTTTCTTTGTGCTTCGTGCTCTGTCGTTAGTGTTATAATATCTTAGTTTTGTAATGTAATAAATTTAGTTGTAAAGTTTCTCTTTCCGGTAATCTTGACGATGTAAGTTCCTTGGCTTAATATTTTCATATATTGCATCGACGGCGTATTTGTTACAGTAGTCTTACCCATAAGGCGACCTTGAAGGTCGTATATCTGAACAAGGCTATTCATATCACCATCATTTAATCCATCAATGTAAATAATAGAACTATTGTAATAAACGCTAATTGGCAGAACCTCATCTACTATAATTTCGTTTGGTTTTTTATCGAAATATAATATAAAACGATTTTCTTTAGCTTGCTCGCCGGTCAGAGGTTTTGAAGTAAATACATACTCTGTCTCTGGTGTCAGTTCTATTTCTTTATTGTTTTCAAATCTATCCACCAACCATGCACGTTGCACTGATTGCAGTGACTCCATGCGGAATGGTTTGATACGTACACGTTGCGTAGTTTGCGTAGGAGTATAATATACAGCAATTTGCTTAGTTGTAGTAGGAATCGTATTTGTCAGCATAGGAACACCTTCGCTCGATCGGGTATAAATAATACCACTATAATTTAGAGCTGGATCTTCTCCGTTATCTGTCAATTGACCACCTTGTCCATGTTCAGCAGAACCACGTGCATTAACAATACCCTTACGTGAATCCGTATTATCATTAGAGCCCAAAGTTGCATTCTCGCGAAGAACGATTGTCATACGATCTTCCATCAAATTCTCATTGTTGTCTCCCAATACGATAGATTGCAGCAAAATTTCGTCTACCTTTTCAGCAACAGCTTTTCTAAGAGTCGGGTTACCGAATTTTGTTTTCTTATTTGGCAATGTTATTGTAACATTCTTACTTGCTTGCAATGCAAACATCTGCATTGGAGCTACTAAGCCATTCTCGGCAGTAACACTACTAGTACCACCTTCACCACCCGACGGTGAATCCCAGTAAGATACCTTGTATTGGAAATAATGCTTTCCACCCTCAAATTTATATCTTATTCTGCCATCACCAACAATCCAGTATTTGTTACGGATATCGGCAGCAGTATTATTATCAGACACAGTTACACCCCAATCAGGTAAAGATGTAGGAGTATCAGTACCTTCAGATGCAGCCACATTTATTATATCGGACAAATCTAATGGAGCTCCGTACGGATTACCCAAAAAGTTAAGACCTTTTGTCAAATCGACAGTGTAAGATGCTACCATCGGAGAAACAGCCGATTCTATATTCAAAAAGCTTTCTCTGTAGTCCGTCCAGTTGTTCACATCTGTCGGAGAAATGGCACCTGAAGCAGAGTTTACAGTAGCAGGGAATTGATTAAATCCATATCTTACCTGTGTCAATAAAGCCCTATTAAACTGGTAACCACCAACAGCTCTATAGCCATAGGTACCACCAGGAAGTGAATGATTATCTTCAATAAGATCGAAATCAAAAGATGTAACATCTTGCGCCATAAAATAACCTTTACCTGGTTTCATGTCAAATTTAGGATCTACAACAGGTCCCGTAGAACCAGTTAAACTCCAAGGTTTCGGATCTAACAATGTATTGAAAAACATATGGTCAGCACGAACACCCGACGCCGGATACCCAATCATATTACGACCTTGTATCGGGGTAAAACCAGTCAGCATATACCCATCATCACCAGACAATTGATTCGAACCCGGAGCACCTGCTCCCGGTAATGTTACAGGATTATACAATTTCAGATCGAGAAAAGAACGTCCCTGATACCAAGTTCTATAATCGTTATCAGCATAACCACTTACAACACCATTGCTAACAGCTTTAGTTATACCTGCTGCACCTCTGGATTTGATATAAGCAATATCCAACACCCTAGAATTAGCAGAATTATATTTTGCCTCCTGCGTAAACCACGATCCGGCATTTAGGACGATACCATTAACCAATACAGCAGCCGACGGATCAACGGCAACATAAGACGTGCTATCCACAACAATGCTAGGGAAAGCAATGTGATGCACATCTCTCGTTGTAGAATTCATCTTTATAACTTGCTTATCCTTAAGATATGACGAAATAGGGCTACCAGTAGAAGGTGTAGGCAACACCGATATAGCAAACTCTTTAGCAGGACTACTAGCAACAGGCACATTCACAGAAGAGGTGAGAAAGTCAAAATTTGTATTCATAAACCAAACTTTACCAGTTTGGAAACCAGACTTATCAGCATCAACAAAAACACTATCTGATGCCAAAACGGGGTTACTAATAAAGTCTCCTGTAATACCAAACGCAGATTCATTCTGCATCTTAACGGCACTACCTGAAGCAAATTCGGCAGAACCATCAATCAACATTATCACCTTATCTCTTCCAATAGGACTAGTGCTTGTACGAGTCGTTGGTGCAGTATACATCGCCCCCTTGTTATAAAAGGTCACTTTATGACTAGGCTCTTGACCCTTTGCGACAAAAGGAATAAATAAAAGTATGATTAGTAATAATCGTAATCTCATATGCAGTTCTATAAATAAAGTAGTTTAAATAAAGTCGGTAACATAAATATAGTTTTAAAACTATATGCGACACAGGGTATTACAGCCCTCGATACACAATCAGTCGGTCGCATCCTCAGAATATTATGCAAATATAGTTCTTTTTTTCAACATTACAATAAAACACCTTTTTTTCTTCTATAAAATAACATAGGTTAAATGCCTAATATTAAATGATTAATAATTTATTATTCTTTTAGTTATTCTTAATATTTCATCACATCTGCAGAGGGCAAATAATAACAGCAAAATGAATAAAATGATTTAAAATCACACATTCAGATGATGCTTCCGAAGCAAATCGTTTATTGTTTTTACCGGATTAAACGTTTCAATCGGCACCTCTACAAATATAGTGTTCCAGTCAGACATTGCCCCATTCCACAAGCCGGGCAATTCGAGTGCTTTGAGCTTCTTGCCATTCTTCGACTTTATAGAGATAAAACCAGTATTCTCATCTACAAAATCTTTAAGATTGAATGTCCGCCCACGATAATCTTTTATACCGCACACCAAGTCAACCGGATTGAAATGCGTACCCTCACTGAACATTCTTTTCTTAGTCGGATCATCCATATCTATTTGCGAACTTTCCAGTATTTGAGGAGAAATAGTACCATCCGAATTTTCTGCCAAAAACGGACCGCCACCGGGCTCTCCCACATTTTTCACCATACCGCATACACGGCTAGGGCGATCGAGCTTACGCTTAAGATATAAAACCAGCTCAGCATCTTCGAGTAGTTTGGTTTCAGGGTTTTTAATATTGAGAACATTTTGCAGGAAATGCAGAATTTCGAGCAACTCATCGTGAGTATATCGACCACTATCGAGCAATTTCAGATACTCAAATATTTTCTTTTGTGTAGATACCAACACTCCTGCAAGTATCTTTTTATATTTCGTCTCTGTTTCTTTAAACTTATCAGGAACCGTATTATCTATATTCTTAATAAATACTATATCCGCATTCAAATCGTTCAGATTCTCGATCAAAGCTCCATGCCCACCCGGGCGGAAAAGCAATTCGCCATTTTCCCTGAACGGTTCATTATTAGAATCTGCAGCTACTGTATCTGTACTTGATTTTTGTTCACTAAAAGTAACATCGTAAGCAACCTTCAACTCAGCCTCCACCAATGGCACCTTCTCGTTGATCAGTTTTTGAAACTCTTTACGGTGCTCGGGTGATACTGTAAAATGTATATTAACTTCGCCTTTACTATTGCATGCATATAAATAACCTTCTTTCAGATGTTCTTCGACCGGCGTGCGGGAGAAACCATCGTAACGATGAAATTTCAACAATCCCTTAGGCAAATCACCATATTTAAGACCATAAGGCTCTAGCAAGTTCCCTACTATACTTTTATATTTACCTTCTTTTAGCAAATGTGCTATATTTTTATGCGAATGCTTTAAGCAAGCCTCGTCCAGATCTTCATAAAAAGCAAACTGACTTAACTCATCGAAAAACTTATCTTCGAATGGTGTAGTCGGTATATCATAAGGAGCGTCAAGAAATTCAAACAAATCTTTAAACATGCGGCTGGCAGCACCAGATGCCGGAACAAATTTCACAATCTTTTTATTAGACGATAAGTAATTATTCCACGCATCCAAATATACTTGTTCTTTGCCATCAACAACCAAAATACCTTTTTGTGTCGACGCTGCAGAAGCCAGTTCCAGATATGGAAATCCTTTACGAAAACAATCCAATTGTTTTTGAAGTTCGTCTTCTGTTATTCCTTTTTTAGCCAAGAGGGCTTTATCTTGCTCTGTAATCATGCTATTGCCGTTTTAATTAGTTAACCTATAGTTACAAATCTAATAAAAAATCTGAATTTATCATCGTAATTGTTTCGAAAATTCCCAAATAACAACACCTCCTGCTACTGAGACATTTAGCGAATGTTTTGTTCCAAATTGTGGAATTTCGATACACGAATGACATAAATCAACGACCTCTTGCTGTACACCTTTCACTTCATTACCTAAAACGATTGCATATTTTTTACTCTTATCTAATTGCAAATCATCAAGCATAATACTGTTTCGGGCTTGTTCTATCGCACAAATTGTAAAACCCATCTCATTCAACCGCTCGATAGCCTGCTCCGTCTTCTCGAAATAAAGCCAATCCACCGAATCTTCCGCGCCTAATGCAGTCTTGTGTATTTCCACACTTGGCGGCGTGGCTGTTATGCCACACAAATAGATCGATTGAACAAGAAACGCATCCGACGAGCGGAATATAGAACCAATGTTATTCAGGCTTCTAACATTATCTAAAACAACTACAAGTGGTATCTTGTTTGCCAATTTAAACTCATTTATAGAGATTCTATCTAATTCTGTTATTTTCTTTACCTTCATCGAGTCAATCTATTAAAAGGACACTTGCATAATCTACCTGACCTCCTAACGGTGGGTTACGTTTCGACAGTTTTAACTCGATAGTATTTATTTGAGCATATTTATCTTTAAGACGCTTAATTATGCGATACGCTGCATGCTCAAGCAACTTAGATGGCGTTTTCATCTCATTTTTTACTATTTCAAACACATCCGCATAGCTAACAGTATCAGTTAATATATCAGATTCACAAGATCTTAACAAATCAACTTCTATTTTTAAATTTATTACAAAAATATTTCCAACCTTAGTTTCCTGTTCAAAAACGCCATGATTGGCATAGATGATAACATTTTCGAGTAAGATATAACTTTTCACTTGATTCATATTTTAATTACACGACAAAGGTAGAAAAAACAACAAGTATCTCTTTGTTTTTCTTAAGGCAAGTTGCTCATTTCTTATAAACTCTTAAATCAACAGAGAGATTTAAACTACTTCGAGTTTTTTAGTTAAATTTGCTCGTCAAATATTTTAAGGTCAAAGACCTGAACTATACGGCACAACATTTAATATTACACTTTACCTACTTATTAAAATACGAATATATGGCTAGAAATGAAATCATTACAACATCAGGCACTCATAATGTACTTGCGATAGGCACTGTTATAAAAGGAGATATATGTGCCGAAGAAGATTTCCGTATCGATGGTACAATAGAAGGCGATATCACCTGTAAAGGGAAAATAATAATAGGAGCACAAAGTTCTATAACAGGAAATATAGAATGTACGAATATAGAAATGATGGGCAAAGTGACAGGTAATATTTGTTGTACGAACAATATTATACTTAGAGCGTCGGCCAATCTCAACGGAGAAATAAAATCTCAAACAATCGAGATAGAACCCGGTGCTATATTTTCGGGAACTTGCTCTATGCTAACAGAATAAAAGAACAATATATAAAACCATATATTGTTATAAAATATACAGAATTATGAGTAATATAATAGAACATAGACTGGGCGCACTGCGCAAGTTTATGGAAGAAAAAGGCTTACACGCCTTTGTGATACCAACTACCGATGCACACCTGAGCGAATATCCTGCTCCTCATTGGGCATCGAGAGAATGGATCAGTGGCTTTTCCGGTTCGGCCGGTTCGGTAGTCGTAACACGTGAGAAAGCTGCATTGTGGACAGACTCCCGTTATTTTCTACAAGCTGCAGACCAATTGAGAGGAACCTCATATCTTCTGCAAAAAGAAGGTTTGCCCTCTACACCGAGCATAGACGAATGGCTAACCGACGAATTGGGTGAAGGCGAATATGTAGGTATAGATGGCGGTGTATATGCAGCGAAAGATGCATTCTCGCTAATACATAAACTAAACATGAAGGGGTTGCACCTCATCAACGATTACGATCCGTTTGCCGAAATATGGCACGACAGAGCGGCTATACCACAAAATCCGATATTTGTTCTACCCGAAAAATATGCAGGCGAACCTGCTCACAAAAAGATCGCGCGTATATGCGACAACCTGGAAAAAACCGGTGCAAAATCGTTACTTGTAGCATCACTCGATACTATTGCATGGATATTCAACATCAGAGGTAACGATGTAAAATGCAATCCGGTAGCAGTGAGCTATGCATTTGTATCGAAAGAAGAAACAGTATTATTTATAGACCCGAAGAAACTATCACCCGAAATAGCCAAATACCTACAAAGCGAAGGTGTTATAATTGCCGAATATACGAAGATATACGACTTTGTAGCTAAACTGGATACATCCGTATGCCTAGATAGCAACAAGATCACTTTCAACCTATATAATACCATACCTAAGCAATGCCGCATTGTAGATATCCCCTCTCCTGCCGACCTGATGAAAAGCATCAAGAACGAAACAGAAACAGAGGGTTTTCGGAATGCGATGCAACGTGATGGTGTTGCTCTTGTAAAATTCCTTATGTGGCTCGAAAAGGCTGTACCAAAAGGCGAAGTAACGGAAATGCTTATCACCGAAAAGCTGGTTGAATACAGAAGTCAGCAAACCGATTATGTAGGTGAAAGCTTCGACACCATTGCCGGATACGGACCCAATGGGGCTATTGTACACTATCATGTAACACCCGAAAGTTCGGCAGAAGTGAAACCCGATGGTTTTATGCTTATCGATTCGGGGGCACAATATTTTGACGGAACAACCGATATTACACGTACTGTCGCAGTTGGTCCGCTTACCGAACAGATGAAGAAAGACTACACGATGGTACTGAAAGGGCATATCGGTATTGCGACAGTTATTTATCCGCAAGGAACACGTGGCAACCAGATAGATATACTTGCCCGCAAAACCCTTTGGGATAACGGACTAAATTATCTTCATGGTACAGGACACGGCATCGGACATTTTCTGAATGTACACGAAGGCCCTCAAAACATCCGCATGAATGAGAACCCGACTACCTTGCAGCCGGGAATGGTTACATCTAACGAACCGGGACTTTATCGGGCAGGAAAGTATGGAATCCGTATCGAGAATCTCATATTGACTCGACATGAAATGACAACTGAGTTTGGCGATTTCTATTCGTTCGAGACATTGACTCTTTGCCCTATAGATACAACGCCGATAATAAAAGAAATGCTAACACAAACAGAAATCACTTGGTTCAACGAATATCAGAAATACGTTTACGATCGTCTTTCTCCACTGTTGAACGAAGATGAAAAGCAATGGTTAAAAGAAAAGACGAATGAAATCTAAATTTCTCACTTTATTACTCCTGCTTCTTTGTATAAATATTGGAGCACAAAGCACAAGTACGAAAAAAGACGGATATCGCATCGAAATCGATGCTCCTCAGAAGAAAGACAAGGTAGTTTACCTTGTTAAATATTGGAACGGAGATAGCTATGCACAAGATTCAGTCCAATTGTCGAACGAAGGGAAAGGAGTTTTGTCTTCGGATCAGAAACTGAGCGAAGGACAATACCTAATATATATCAAGCCTGACATACAACTCGATTTGCTGATAGGTGATACGCAAGACAATATTAAGTTGCACATCGAAGAAGGTAACTTCAAAGCATGCACTGTAACAGGAAGCAGAGACACGGAACTCTTATGGCAATATCTTGCAAAGTTGGATGAGAACCGAAAAGAGAAAGAAGCTTTAGAGGAGAAACTGGAAAACGAAACCATATCGGCACAACAACGTACAAGCTTGGAGAAAAAGATACAAACAATAGATTCAAATATTCAGGCTTATATTAAATCGATGACCGATAAAAATAAGGGTAGCTGGTTTGCTTCTTTCCTTAAAGGAATGGAGCCGATTACACCCCTCTATACCACACCTCAGAATGAAGATGAATATAGAGCTAACAGACAGTTTATAAAAGATCACTTCTTCGATAATATTGATCTCGAAGATCCACGAATCTGGAATACGAATTACTTTACTACCTACCTCGATAATTATATGGAACAATGGGTAGAACCCATCCCCGACTCTATTGCTATAGCTTCGAGTCGATTGGTAGGCAAAACACAAGGTAATGAATACACATTCAAAGAAATGTTATCCCGATTGGCAAATCAATCAATTACCAGTCCGATAATGGGCAGGGAAAATGTATGGGCTAAGCTGGCTGAAGATTACATATTCGACAAAAATATTACTTGGATAGACAGTACTCAATTGATCGAAATGAGAAGCGGGTATGAAAAAATCCGGCACAACCGTATCGGAATGCAGGGAAAAGGATTGAAATTGATCGATATAAACGGCAAAATGATCGACACCGATACTATCGACGCAGAATATCTTATACTCTATTTTTACGATCCTACATGTAGCCATTGCAAACAGGAAACACCTATAATCCACGATCAGATATTCGCTAAGTACAAAGATAAAAAGATGAAAGTAGTAGCAATATCCATTAATAACGACAAAGAAGAATGGGCAAACTTCATAGAAAAAAATAATCTGTCGGATTGGATAAATGTGAGCGACCCTGATTTCAAATCGCAATACTGGATGTATTATGATACCAGCGGTGTACCGTCCATATTTGTACTGGACAAAAACAAAACAATAATAGCTAAGAAAATAGACGAGAAGAATTTAGCAAAGTTTTTTGAATATTATATAGACAATAAAAATGGCACTAATTAAAGAAGTTAGAGATTTCACACCTCAAATAGGTAAGAATACATATTTAGCCGAAAATGCAACAATCATCGGCGATGTTATCATTGGCGATGATTGCAGCATCTGGTTCAACACCGTACTGCGTGGCGATGTAAATTCGATACGTATCGGCAACAGAGTTAATGTACAAGACGGCAGCGTGCTGCATACCTTATACCAAAAGTCGACTGTAGAGATCGGCGACGATGTATCTATCGGTCATAATGTAGTTATACACGGTGCTAAGATAGAAAACGGTGCATTGATTGGTATGGGTTCGGTGGTACTCGATTATGCTGTGATCGGCGAAGGCGCTATTGTGGCTGCTGGCTCAGTTGTGCTGAGTGGCACACAAGTAGAACCGGGTAGCATATATGCCGGTGTTCCTGCTAAATTTGTAAAGAAAGTCGATCCTGATCAGGCGAAAGAGATGAACCAAAAGATTGCTAAAAACTACCTGATGTATTCGGGCTGGTTTAAGGAAGAGTAATACATAAAAGAAGAACTTTTTAAGTAAGCATGTGTTTATATAACGCGTGCTTATTAAATTAAGTACCCTAGTAATAAAAAAGAAAAGGAAACAAAATGAGTTTAATAGAAGATCTTAAATGGCGACATGCCTGTAAGAGAATGAACGGTACAAAAGTACCTCAAGAGAAAATTGACAGAATTTTAGAAGCTATAAACCTCGCTCCTACATCATTAGGCTTGCAGGCATTCAAAGTGTTAGTTATAGAAAATCAGCAGTTGAAGGAACAGATTCTGGCAGAGGCTTGTCCTCAACAACCGGTAAAACAATGTTCTCATCTGCTTGTGTTTACCACATATACTCAAGTTACGGAAAAGACGCTGGACGAATATTTTGCTTTGATAGAAAAAGTTCGTAATCCGGGTAAGGAATGGTGCGATCACTATAGAGAAAAAATCGAAGGCTTTATGGAGAAAAACTACAGCAATACAGAAAGCTGGCTTGCCAGTCAGGTGTATATTGCACTTGGTGTAGCTTGTACTGCCGCTGCAAACGAAAGAGTAGACTCTGTACCTATCGAAGGCTTTAGTAAAGAAGCATTGAACAAGGTTCTCAATCTTCAAGAAAAAGGCTTGGCATCAGTCGTATTATTACCTCTGGGTTATAAAGACGAAGCTAACGATTGGTTGAATAATGTGCCTAAAGTAAGAAAAGACAATAAGGATTTGTTTGAGGTGATAAAGTAAGAAATCTTTACCAAAAATTATAATGGAGGCTGTATTTTTTTGAAAATACAGCCTTTTAATTTCACATCGTATTACTTACGAATACCAAATACCCCCGCTGCCGGAGTAGCAGAGGCAAAGATACCTTTCTTCTTAGTTCTTATATCTTCTACCAGATAAAACGCCTCGGGATCGAATGCCGCTATTATACCAGTTACGGCTTTTTGCGACTTACGGCTGATAACAGTCTCTACTATGTGCACTTCCGATCGGGCTCCTTCGCCACGAACAAAAGTAGAACCAAAACCACTTTGATTCAAGAGTTTAATCAGTTCATTGCCATTCTTATTGGTATACACTCGAAATAGTTGATAACCGAAAGCAATACGATTTTCGACCAGAATTCCCACATAATTGCCCGTTGCATACCCTCCTGCATAAGCCAGATAAGTTATTAGATCATTTGCATTTGCAAAAACCTGCGATATAACAACCACCCAGATAAACACTTCGAAAAAGCCGACAATGGGTGCTTTATAACGTTCTCCTTTCGATACAAAAATAATACGCAATGTACCCAAAGTCACATCGCAGATACGACCGAAAAATATAATAAAGGGTAATAACCAGGGTGAAGTTTCGAGAAAATCAAACATGGTAATTCTAATTTTAAGTAAATAAATGATTTAAGTTAAAGGTAAGAATTTATCCTTCCTTAAAAGAATAGATTAGCAATCTTTAAGATCATGGACTTTAGAGACTGACTTCTTAATACCAGCAATTCTTTCACTAACAATTGAATATAGAATATCAATTTATTCAGCTTACAAGAGGTAGCTTCACAGCCACTTCTTTCGCTTAAAGTAGATAAGAATAGTTGCAACCGAAACGATCATTAATCCGACTGAAAGTTCATAACCGTAGTCCCACTGAAGTTCGGGCATATCGTCGAAATTCATACCATATACACTCGCAATAAGCGTAGGAGGCATAAATATCACTGAGATAACGGTAAACATCTTAATAATCTTATTTTGTTCGATATTAACAAAACCGAGGAATGTATCTTGTAAGTAGTCCAGCCTATCGAAGCTGAATCGGATATGCTCGACTAGCGAATTTATATCTTTCACAATTATAGTCAACTTACTGTGCAAATCGCTTGGCATCATCTCACTTTTCAGCATGCTCGATACGGTACGTTGCTTATCGATGATATTCTCACGAAGCATCATCGTTTTTTCCTGTAAGTCTTTAATCTCCATCAGGATTTCTTCGTCCGCATCCTGAATACTATTACTCAATGCAGTAATACGTTGCGTCATTTGCTCGATCATATCGGCATCTATCTCCACCCGTGTTTCGAGCAATGCGACAAATACATGGAAACCTGTCGGGTAGTTTCGCGGACTGGCCGACATCTTCTTCACCGTTTCGTGAAAAGACACTAAATCTTCACTACGAACGGTAATCAGTATATTATTTTTGAGGATAAATGAAACGGGCTCCCGTTCAAAATTATTTTGTAAGAAGTTCAGGTTGACAACAAGTGAATCTGTTGTTTCCATATACCGAGACGACATCTCAATCTCGATCATCTCTTCTTCTTCCTGTATATATATTTTCAAATAATCCTCTAGTTCCGACTCTATTTCTTCATCGACATTATTTAAGTCGATCCAGAGGAAATTCTTGATAGGTGTAGTTTTCAAAAACTCAATGCTACGGCTCATCCGTATAACATTGTCTTTATGGTAGAATAGCTTTACTTCTGACATGTACTTATTTTTTAAGGGTACATTACTCTATTTTCTTCTCTCCTCCTGTGCCTCCTTCCGACAAGAATGCCGCCGTGATATTTGTCAATTCGACAAATTCGGTTACCGACAATTGTTCGGGGCGTTTACTGAAAATGGGTAGACTGTAAGCTTCGCAATCTTTACCTAACAGAGGTTTCATCGAATTACGTAAAGTTTTGCGTCGTTGATTAAAGCTTGTTTTTATAACCGTTTTAAACAACTTTCCGTTACAGCCCAGACTCTGTCGATCGTTGCGAACAAGCCTTACCACCGCCGACTTGACTTTGGGGGGAGGGTCGAAGACTTTTTCGCTGACTGTGAAGAGATATTCTACATCATACCATGCCTGCAAAAGAATGCTTAATATACCGCCGGTTTTTCCACCGGGCTTGGCTGCAATACGTTCCGCTACTTCTTTTTGTAGCATACCCGAACAGCAAACCACCTGATCTTTATATTCAAGTACCTTAAAAAATATCTGAGAAGATATATTATAGGGATAATTACCTATCACACAGAATTTATCTTTATAAAGTTCTCCCAAATCCAGTTGAAGGAAATCGCCTTCTATAATATGTCCACGTAGTGCCGGATAATGTTCATTAAGATAAGGAACCGAATCACGATCGAGTTCTACAACCGTCAAATCCCTGTCTTTTTCTAGCAGAAACTGAGTTAATACTCCCATACCGGGACCCACCTCCACGATGGGTACTCCTGGAAAACCATCCATTGTATCAGCTATTTGCTTCGCAATATCGAGGTCTTTCAGAAAGTGCTGTCCTAAGAATTTCTTTGGCTTAACTTCTCTCATACTAATAAATATCATTATCTTTGCCGCGCAAAGGTAGTGTTTTATTGCTAAAACCTGACTATCAGAGCAACATAAATACAAAAAAACGAACGACTCACAAGCATATATGGATACCAAAGAGGAAGAAAAAACGTCTAAAAAAAGTTCACTGATAAACAAGTTTGTAAAGGTCGTACTCCCTCTTGCTTTGGGTATTGCGATTATTTATTATCTTTTCAAAGATATCAACATTACAGAATTGTGGACTGTGCTTGAAGATGCCAACTGGGGCATACTTGCCTTTTCGCTAATATTCGGTTTGTTGGGTAACACCATAAGAGGCTATCGTTGGCAACTGCTTATCAGACCGTTAGGATACAACCCCAAAGTATCGAATCTTAATTTTTCGATATATGGGGGCTATGCCGTCAACTTCGTATTACCTCGTGCCGGAGAAATCTGGCGATGTGGAGTTATCGCTAAGGAAGAAAATATTCCTTTTTCGAAGCTGTTCGGGACAATGATTGTAGACCGCATATTCGATACAATTACGGTTTTGTGCATCTCATTATTTGCTTTTCTGTTCAACATGCAATTCTTCATCTCGCAGCTTGAAGAAAACGAAGAAGCTCTTAATTCAGTTCTGGGCGTTCTACAATCACCTATACTTTACATATCAATTGCTGTTCTTGTGATCGGAACATACGTTATATTCAAATTTTTCAAAAACAACTTCATCGTAAAAAAGATTACCGACCTTGTAGTAGGTATGGGCAAAGACATGAAAGCTATCTGGAAGATGAAGACAAAAAACAGATTGTTCCTTTATACCATCGGTATATGGGGTTCTTACTTCCTTTACTTCTACACTACATTCTACGCTTTCGAATTCACCGAACATCTTGGCGTAACCGCAGGACTTATTGCCTTTGCACTAAGCAGTATCAGCATGGGTGTACCATCTAACGGAGGATTAGGACCGTGGCACGTTGCCGTCGTAGCATCATTAGGATTGTACGGTGTAGACAAGTTATCGGCTACTGCCTTTGCCACAGGTGTATTCACCACCCAATCGCTTTGGGTTATTCTTTGCGGATTGGTTGGTATAGCTGCTCTGTCGATAAGAAAGAGCAAGAGATAAACCTAATTTAAGGTATTAATATACAATACCGCCATACAACGACTTAATAACCTTCTTAAATATTGGTATTATGATAAAACAAAATTTATACGCAAAGATTGCAGGATTCTTGCTTCTTGCTGCCATTTCCACACAAAATATTCCGGCACAAAACATTGTGACAATTTTCGGACAGGAAAAGGTCGAAAAAACTGAAGAGGGAGAAGTATCTCATAACTTCCGCAACGGGTTTTTACTACCCGGCGGTACTAACCCGGGAACATTGTTCAATGGACAAGACATGATAGCATGGATGTATGCTACCGGAAACTTTATAACACCCAAAGACGGAGCTGCAATCGGATATTCTTATCCTAACATGGATGGTCAGGTAGAAGATTCTTATCTGAGATGGCTCGCTCAAAGCAAGGGCGAAAACGCGATGAAATTACTTCCTCAATGGACATGGACTGCCATGGATGCCGATTCTACGGGATTATTCAAGCGTCCGGAACTGCGCTCTGCTTTCCTATACACATCGTACGATTCACCAAAGGAGCAAATTGTACTGTTGGAAACAACGGGAGGAACACGCACGTATGTGAATGGAATGCCTCACGAGGGCGATCATTACGATTTTGGTTATACATTGACTCCAATTAAGCTAAAAAAAGGCCTGAATGAATTTGTTTACACACCCGGACGTTTTGGAAAGGTAGCATCTAAACTCGTGAAACCTGAAAAACCAGTCATGTTTACAAAACGTGATATGACTATACCCGATATTATCATTGGAGAAAACGACTCTAAATGGGCTGCTATCCGGGTAATAAATACAACAGAAAAGCCATTGCAAGGACTAACAATACGCGCGACATTTGCCGATGGCCGCAAAGAAGAGTATAAAACCCAAGACATAATGCCTTTGACTGTAAGAAAGGTCAAATATAAAATTCCTGCCCCTGCGAATAACAATGGCTCTGAGGGAGGAAACATTATCGCAAAGATTGAATTACTGGATAAATCGGGAAAAATAATAGATCAGACAGATGTCGAATTCCGTCAGGTTTTGCCATCGGTTCATCACGAACGCACGTTTATAAGCCAGATAGATGGAAGTGTGCAATATTATAGTGTTGCTCCTGCGATACGCAAAAATACAGGTGAAACAAAAGCGATGGTACTGTCTGTTCACGGAGCAGGAGTAGAAGCCCGCAACCAAGCCAGAGCATATAGTTCGAAAGATTGGACGGATATCATTGCAGCAACCAATCGTCGTCCTTATGGGTTCAACTGGGAAGAATGGGGTCGTATCGACGGCTTAGAAGTTCTTGAAGAAGCAAAGCGTGTATTTCAACCCGATAAATCAAAAATATACCTGACCGGTCATTCTATGGGTGGACACGGTTCATGGTTCTTAGGGACAACTTATCCCGACAAATTTGCAGCGGTTGCGCCTTGTGCCGGCTATCCAGACATTGCCAGTTATGGAAGAGGAAAAGGTGATGCTATGCACGATGACAACTCAACTTACGATGCTTTCAAACGTGGTGGCAACGGTGGACGTGTTGTCTCGTTAGCCAAAAATCTGAAACAATCCGGAGTATATATTTTCCACGGAAGTGCAGACAGTGTTGTTTCACCATCAAATGCACGTCGTATGCGTGAAGTATTGGGTAAATTCCATCCAGACTTCTGCTATTATGAATATCCCGGAGGAGAGCATTGGTTTGGAAACCATAGTGTAGATTGGAATCCAATATTTGAATTTTTCTCTCGCCATTCGATTCCGGAAGCTAAAGATGTAAAAGAAATAGATTTCCATACAGCATCTCCTGCAATCTCGCCAACAGACTATTGGATAAAGGTAGAGCAACAAATCAAGCCTTTCGACTTTAGTAATGTACAAGCTTGTTTGGATAAAGATACAATTCAAGTTATCAAAATAGATAATGTAGCCTTATTGGTTCTTGACATCCCTTCTCTAATGCTGGAAAGTAAACAAATCGCAGTTAATATTGCAGGGCAAACATTATCTGTACCAACCGACAAAGAAGCAATTTTCGCTCTTGAAAACGATAAATGGCAGGTGAAAGGCGAGGTGAATTTGAAACATAAATACTCCGGTCGTTATGGCGGATTTAAGAATGCTTATGGCAATAATGTAGTATTTGTATATTCGACAAAAGGAACTGCACAAGAAAACGAATGGTATCAGAACAAAGCTCGTTTCGATGCTGAAACTTTCTATTATCGCGGAAACGGATCGATTGATGTAATTCCTGATACTGAATATACAGTGGCTAAATATGCCGATCGCAATGTAGTAATTTATGGAAATAAGGATAACAACCGCGCATGGCCTTTGTTGTTGAAAAACAGCCCGATTCAAGTGGGTAAAGGAATGATTACAGCAGATGGAAAAACATTCACTGGTGATGATCTCGGAACTTACTTCGTTTATCCTCACCCTAACAGCAATACTGCCTCTGTAGGCGTGGTCGCAGGAACAGGTGACGCTGGTATGCGTGCCACATCTCCTAACAATTATATATCGGGTATCACTGGTTTCCCTGATCTTATGATATATCGTGCAGATGCACTGAAAAACGGATTAACAGGTATGGAAGCAGCAGGATATTTTGATAATGACTGGACTCTAACTAATAAAGACTTTTAAACTGAGTACAATTTCTTTCATATCAATATAGTATATGAGTGGAAAAGATCGGTATAGAATCTTATTAACATAGTGTGAGTTCGATATAAACATCATATAATTGAGTTATGAACCGAGATATATCTTTCGTTTACTCTGTCATCCCAAGACGCAGTGAGTAATATGCTCTTCTATAACAAGGAGTAATCAAGATCCCTCACTGCGTTTCGGAATGACAAATTCGAATGAAGATTTATCATTCCTTTCCTTATATCGAACTGACGTTAACATAATATAAAAGACTCGGACTAAAACCCAAGTCTTTTTCTCTTCTATCCTCTCATATTTTCTTACCTTTGTTATATTAGTAACAAATTAAACCAACATAATTATGTCGAAAGAAATAACCAGCCTCAAACCTCAACGCCTTTGGGAGCATTTCTATGAATTGACCCAGATACCTCGTCCGACAGCACAGATGAGCCAAGTAACAAAATTTGTATGCGACTTTGGTAAATCGTTGGGCTTGGATACAAAGCAAGACAAAGTAGGCAATGTACTTATCACAAAACCGGCTTCGGCAGGAATGGAGAGTGCACCGACCGTAATATTGCAGTCACATCTGGATATGGTTCCGCAAAAGAACTCGGATGTAAAGCACGATTTCACGAAAGACCCTATCGATGCATATATAGATGGCGATAAAGTAAAGGCACGTTCTACAACACTTGGTGCCGACAATGGTATCGGTGTAGCTGCCATGATGGCTTTACTGGAAGACAAAAGCCTCAAACACGGCAAAATTGAAGCTCTTTTCACTATCGACGAAGAGGTAGGTATGACAGGAGCATTCGGATTAGAACCCGGATTCCTTACAGGAAGCATCATGCTCAATCTCGACACCGAAGAGGAAGGCGAATTATGTGTAGGTTGTGCAGGAGGAGCAGATGTAAACGCTTCGTTCCAATATAAAAATGTAGAAGTACCCGAAGGTGACGTTGCCTATAAGATCAGTCTAATCGGCTTGAAAGGCGGTCACTCGGGCGGTGAAATACATTTAGGCAGAGCCAATGCCAACAAGCTGATGTTCCAATTCTTAAAAGATGCGGTTCGCGATTACGAAGTACGTTTATCGTCTATCGATGGCGGTTCGCTACGCAATGCTATCCCTCGCGAGGCATTCGCAATAGTTACTATCCCCCAAGAAGACACCCAAGACCTCATCGATCTGGTGAATGAGTACGAAGATATATACAAAGAAGAATACAAGGCAACTGAGCCAAACCTGATATTCAAAGCAGAGAAAACAGAGCTTCCGAAAACGCTTATCCCCGAAGAGATACAAGACAGCCTTATCAATGCAGTGGTAGCTTGCCAGAATGGTGTTATCAGTATGCTTACCAGTTTCGACGGTATCGTAGAAACTTCTACAAATCTGGCATCGGTAAAATCGTCACCGGGATTAGTAGAGGCTAAGATGCTTGCCCGCAGTTCGTCCGAAACACGTAAAGACGAGATATGCTCGGCTCTCGAAAGTGCATTCGCTCTTGCCGGTGCAAAAGTAGAAATAGACGCTTCATATCCGGGATGGCAGCCTAATGCCAAATCGAAAACGATGGATATAATGGCTCATCTGTTTCAGGAAATGTTTGGCAGACCAGCCGAAGTGAAAGTCGTACATGCAGGTCTGGAGTGCGGTATCATCTTAGGAAGTACACCGGGATTGGATATTGTTTCTTTTGGCCCTACAATCATGTGCCCACACTCTCCCGACGAATATGTTGTGATAGATACCGTAGAGCGTTTCTATAATTACCTGTTGAAAACATTGGAAAATCTGAAATAATCAGAATTATATACTATGAGTTCGTCTTACTTTTCAAAAGGCTTTCTTTTTGTTTGTTTTTCACACTCTCTATCATGCTGAACGATAGTGAAGCATCTCACAACAGAGATCCTTCGTTCTTCAGGATGACAAAATAATACGAAAAAGAAAAAATCGAAACGACTTCTTAAATTATATGGAAACGAGAGCCTAATCATAGGTTCTCGTTTTTTTTGTTTGCAAATACTATTTTCAATACGCTATACTTTAAACAATCTCAGATATAAGATGTTATTAATAGAATAAACAACTAAATAAGATGAAAAAAACAATCTGTTTTCTATTTACAGCTATCATTATCTGCTTATCGGCAGAAGATATCAAAGCGTGTACCCGAGTAGTATATCAGGGTCCGAACAACACTATCTTAACAGCCCGTAGTATGGACTGGAAAGAGGATATAATGAGTAATCTCTGGGTATTTCCAAGAGGAATGGAGCGTAATGGCGAAGTGGGTCTTAACTCACTGAAATGGACATCTAAATACGGAAGTGTTATAGCTTCTGCATACGATATCGCAAGTACGGATGGCATGAATGAAAAGGGATTAGTGGCAAATCTACTTTGGTTAGCCGAATCGGAATACGCTGTATGGGATCAGAAGAAACCCGGTCTTACTATCGCTGCATGGGTACAATATGTACTCGACAATTTTGCGACTGTTGACGAAGCTGTTTCTTTCCTAGAAAAAGAAACATTTGAAATCGTTTCGGATAATATGCCGGGAGAAGACAGAATGGCAACACTCCATCTTTCTATATCTGATGCAACAGGCGATAATGCTATATTCGAATACATTAAAGGAAAACTTGTAATTCATCACGACAGGTCGTATCAGGTGATGACTAATTCTCCGGTATTCGACGAACAGCTTGCTCTCAATAAATATTGGGAGAATATAGGAGGAGCAACTATGCTACCCGGAACGAATCGTGCCGCCGATAGGTTTGTGAGAGCATCTTATTATATAAATGCTATTCCACAGGTAGAAGATGTCCGCATAAATGTAGCCAGCGTATTCAGTGTAATACGTAATGCTTCTGTACCTTATGGCATCAGTACACCAAACGAGCCTAATATTTCATCGACAAGATGGAGAACTGTATCGGATCAGAAGAACAGAGTCTATTTTTTCGAATCGACCCTCTACCCTAATATATTTTGGGTAAACTTTAATGATATAGATTTCTCAGAAAAAGGCAAAGTGCTGAAGTTGGATTTGGTGAGTGGCGAAACTCATGCCGGAAATGCGTTGAAAGACTTTACGCCATCAAAGCCTTTTGTTTTTCAAGGTATATAAACAGATAGTTACTGAAAATTGAATTAGATAAAAGCGAGAGGTGAAAATTCCACCTCTCGCTTTTATTTATACTTTTTCCATCTATGTATTTTTAATATTTACCTTACATAAATGAATCCATTATCAAAACCGTACCCTCTCGTGACTGATGTTTATCAATCATAGGAACAAGCCTTCTGAAATGCTCCGTCTGACAGTGAGCTTCCAATGCTTCGTGATCGGGCCATTCTTCGATAAATATAAAATGCCCCTTGTCGTCCTGATCCACATAAAGATTATATTCGATACAGTCTTTCTCTTGTTTAGTCTTGGCAACAAGTTCTTCATACAATGGTCTTACTACGTCCAAGAATTCGGGCTTAATAAAATCTTCTGCAATAACTTTTATCATATCTATTCTTCTTCTCTCAATGTGTATTTATATTTTATTTTGACTTTAACACTTATTTCTATCATCCTAATATTCTTCCTTGTCATTCCGAAACGCAGTGAGGAATCTGTCATCATTACCTTTGTTGAAAGTAGATTCCTCACTGCGTTTCGGAATGACATAGAGGGAAGCTGAACTTATATTCTCTAAATAAAAAAGGATAATCAGCCGAACGCCGATTATCCTTTTTTTATAATTAAAGATTTAAATCTCTTTTCCGATTTTACTCAGGCTTTGTAATAGGTATTTGACGCTTCACTCCTTGACTCAAAGATATCATAGTCTCAGTAGCTACCACTCCCGGTATATCTTGTATCTTATTGTTCAACAAGTCCATCAAATGCTCATTATCTTTAGCATAAAGCTTGATAAGGATAGTATAAGGACCGGTTGTAAAATGTGATTCTACAATTTCCGGAATTTTGTCCAGTTCGGGAATAACTGTTTTGTACATCGATCCTCTTTCGAGTTTCACTCCTATATAAGTACATGTATTATAACCTAATACTTTAGGATTGATGAAATACCCCGAGCCTACAATTACATCCATCTCGATCATACGTTGTACACGTTGATGGATAGCAGCACGAGAGACTCCACACTCTAGAGCGACATCTTTAAACGGAATTCTTGCATTTTGAGATATTATCTCTAATATCTTTTTGTCAAGCTTGTCTATTTTTTGCATGAGATTAGTTTTTACAGGTTATATACTTCAAATGTAACATATATTTTACAAAAAACATAATTCTGCTTTAATTATTAAATATGTCATATCAAAATACTATTGCCCGTAAGTTTCTTTATGTTATTTATTTCGCTGATTCGATACCTAATAATTCTACTTCGAATATCAAAGCTGAATATGGTTTGATAGGACCTCTGTCTGCTGCACCATAAGCTAAATCGGCAGGTACATATACCATCCATTTAGATCCAACAGGCATCAATTGAAGAGCTTCTGTCCATCCCGGTATCACTTGGTTAACGCCAAATGTAGCAGGCTCGTTACGTTGTACAGAGCTATCGAATACTGTTCCATCGATAAGTGTTCCATGATAATGAACTTTCACTACATCAGTTGCAGCCGGTTTAGGACCGTTACCTTCTTTAATTACTTTGTATTGTAATCCGTCAGGTAGTGTTACTACACCTTCTTTAGTTTTATTTTCTGCTAAGAATTTATCGCCTTCTTCTCTTTGTCCGGCTGAAGCTCTTTCTTGAGCAGCTTTCATTTTACCTTCGATCAGTTCAGATGGATTGTCAATAGCAAATTTACTTTTTTGCATAGCAGTAGCAATTCCCGATAGGAACATATCTGTGCTGATTTTTTGCTTAACTTCAGCATCTGCACCATAAAGTTGCTCTACAAAATAAGGGAACATTTGTTTTGAAATCTGACCTCCAATATTCAAACCTGCAAGGTAAGCTTCTTTAGAACCTGTAGAATTTAGACCTTCTTGTATTCCTTTGATGAATTCGGCTGAATTCTTGTTATTCAAAGAAACGATTGAATCTAATTTTGTTTTAAACTCTTTCTCAAGAGATGCTTTTTTTGCATCGTCTGCTGCCGCAGCTATCTGGCTTTGATAGTAAGCTCTCATACCTGTAGTATCGCTTACCAAACCTAATTGTTGCAAATGAGCAGACAGACCTTGGTCGTATAGGCTGGCTCCATAAGCGTAAGAAACAGAGTCAGTCTCATTTTTCAACGAAACGTTTGTAGAAACTCCGCTACTGCAAGATGTAAGGAATGCTCCGAATGCAGTAAAAGCACAAAGAGCAACAACTTGAATTTTTTTCATTTTCTTTTTCTAATAATTATATTAAACGATATCTAAAACTTCTACTTCGAATACCAATGTCGAATTCGGCTCGATCGATTGACCTGCACCGGCTTCACCATAAGCAAGTTCTGAAGGGATAAACAATTTCCATTTAGACCCAACAGGCATTAATTGAAGAGCTTCTACCCATCCCGGTATTACTTGATTCACACCAAATGTAGCAGGTGTACCACGTTGTACAGAGCTATCGAATACAGTGCCATCGATAAGCGTACCATGGTAATGGCATTTCACCTGATCGGTAGCAACAGGTGTTTTACCTTCTCCTTTTTTCAATATTTCGTATTGCAAACCACTAGGTAAAGTAACAACTCCGGGTCTGTTTTTGTTTATAGTCAAAAACTCTTTTCCTGCTTTTAGGTTAAGATCCATTCTTCCAGCTTGTAATTCAACAAAAAATTCATTTATAACTTCTTTTGCCTCGTCGTACGACATATCGGGCTGACTCTCGTTCAACACATCCTGCATTCCTTTCGTGAATGCTTCTATGTCTACTTTTTTAATACCCGAGCTTAAGAAATTATTACCAATACTCAATCCTAAAGCGTAACTAATTTTATCCATAATTTATTTTTCTAAACTTGTTTTATCCGATTCCATACATACTTCTTCCAAGAAAACGTTAAAACCTGATTTATATTTTTTGATTTTGGACAAAAGTAATGCTTTTCACGTTATTACAATCAAAATTACGGGTGAAAAAAGCTATATTGTGAATAAGAATAAGTTTAGGATAAAAAAAATGCAAATAAGTGGTTATTTGCATTTCATTTTAGAGAATATGATATTTGAAATATCGTCTTTTAAAAAGTATATCCAAACTTAAACTGGAATAATTTCATTTTATCTTCATTTCTATAGTTGTTGTATGTAACACGAAAAAATACAGAATGCTCATTGCCTATTAAATAATCTGCTCCTACACCACAATAATATCCGATAAAGAAAGATGGTAATTTGTAAGAATTGTATAATTCGAAATCTTCGTCATCTTCATCGATATACTCTTTACTAATAAATTGGGCCGATGAACTAAAAAGTCCTTTATATCCTAAACCCGCTTCTAAAGTTGGGCGGAATTTACCCGACGGATATGTATATTTCAGCCCTAATTCTCCCCTAATCATTAAAGCTCGTAATTTATATTCCTTACGAAAATCTTCACTAGCTCCTTTGGATTCACCTTTCAGTCCTGACAAAGAAAAATCCACCTGAAAACTAAATGATTTTGACCACCTCGGATTCAGAACGTTCATTTGCACACCTATTACCGGATAAGTTGAACTCATCAAACTAAAACCTTTTGGAATATGTAATTCATAATCGAGCAACTGAAATCCTCCATATACAGAGAATTTAACTTCCATGAATTGTTTTGCATAATCGTTTTCAAACTCGATACATTCTTGCCCGGGAGCGCAAGTAATAGTATGATAATCTTTAGCCAATCCAATCATTGATTCTCTATCAAAGCGTGTTTTATCCAAATGACTAGTAATAGCCGGATAATCTTTAAAAACAGAACTGAGCATACCAATATATCGACCATCTTCCTTTTTCTTGTAATTAACCATTTCATCCGGTTTCTTCGTAACCGGCATCATTACTCCATCAGGATTTTCGAAGAAATAATATTCCATCTCCGAGTCAGACTCTAAAGTCCAATCCCAATCTTTGTAATAATAAAGGTTCATCATTCCCTGAACTAAATATTCGAGAAACACTTTACGGGGAGCATCTTTAATTATTATTTCGCGCGAAACATAATATTTCCCTTCGTCTACAAATCGGTATTTAGCAATATCGCTTGGATAGAATGTTTGTACCTTCGACGTTTCCGATTCTTTGAAACGGCAAACATTGGAATTGCTTTTATCTGTTCTGAAATCAATCAGCCCAATAAGACTATCATTATCGTTGGTGATAATATATCCTTGTTTAAAATTACTTTGAGCATTAATAAATCCGATACTCAAAGAAGAAATAAAAATGGCTATTAAAAAACTTTTTACTCTCATGTATAATTATTGATTGTTTAAAATATATATCCTATTTTTAGCTGAATTGCCTTCATTCTATCATTTTCCCGTTCGTACTTATCATACGAAACACGACAAAATATAAATCGATCCTCTTTAATTTGATAATCTAAGCCTACCGCACCATAATACCCAACCAGATAAGTGTGTGGCAAGACATAATCATCGGTACTTTCAGCTCTTAAAGAGCCATTATATCTTGCCTCTGTATAAAAAGTGCTAGACATACTGAACAGGTTACTATAGGCAAATCCCCCTTCGATTGTGGGACAAAATTTACCGGATGGATAAGTGTATTTCACACCAAATTTACCGATAAACATCAATGCATCGAAACTATATTTTTCATAATAATTATTACCACTAACGTACTCATTCGCCCCTTTAATACCCGAAAAAGAAAAATCTAACTGAAGACTCATCGGCTTACTCCATCTCGGACTAGACATAGTTACCTGCCCCCCTATTACAGGGTATATTGACTTCATAGATTCGGTTGAACGTATCTTTTCATTTCCCAATGAATAGTGAAGCAATTGTATTCCACTATATGCCGAAAATTTAATCTTTACAAATTGTTTTTTATAATCATTTTCAAAATCGATGCATTGTTCTCCCGAAGTACAAGCAATTTCATGATATTCTTTTGCCAACTGAATCATTGATTCACGGGCAAATGCCATCTTATTCAGATCTTTAGTCATAGTAGGGTAATCCTGAAATACATAATTGAGGACGCCCTTATATCGTTCATCTGTTTTTATCCGGTTGTCAATGGTCTCATCTTGTTTTTTTGAAATTGGAACCATACTTCCATCTACATTTTCAAAATAATAGTACTCCAAATTCGTTTCTGAATCTACATAATAATAAAGATTCATCATTCCCTGAACTAAATATTCCAAAAATACGGTGCGTGGGATATCATTTACTATTATTTCGCGCGACAAATAATATTTACCCTCCTTTACAAAACGATACTTTGCTATTTCGCCTGGATGAAACAACTGAGTTTCCGCATTCTGGGTTTTCCTGAAACGACAAATACTTGCATTCATTTTATAGGTTCTGAAATCGATCAAGCCCAATATGCTGTCATTTTCGTTTGTAATAATATAACCTTCTTTAAAATTGCTTTGAGCTTTAAGCACAGCTGTGCTTACCGACAAAATATAAAAGATAATAAAAATATATATCGTTCTCATAGTTGTTTTAGTTTTGCATTGTATTTTGTAAATACTTCAGACTTGAAATGGTATAACTTATTATTAGCTCTAATCAGAACGATACTACCATCAGGAGAAGTGTATACGCCATCAGTATTGCCATTATGACTAAATAATACCTCTTGTTTTTTTGACATATCAATCATGGACAAAGAATTTGTCAGAACAACAGGTAAGCCTTCTTTTCCATTTAATACACACCCTTGCCAAGCACTTTGTTTGAGAGCTAATGATGTTTTCTTATTTGCCGAGAAATCGATGTAAGATATAGACTCTCCTGAAAAAGACAAAACGCCATTACTCAAATTAGCAGTATAAATATAGCCACCACCGAGACTCGTGTAGGAGGTCAGTCTTTTTGTTTCGGTATCTATTGCAAACAAAGAATTGCCAGAACCATTCTCACCATGCATTACAATCGTTTTACCTCCATTAGTTAAACCTTTCGGACGGACTTCTAATGTAGTAGGTTGATGCTCGAAATATAAAGCCGGATCACTAGAAAAAGAGCCGCATGCATGATTTTTAGAAGAGTCCACATAGTATATTTTACCTGTGACAGACGGATATGTGCCGGAATAATCATAAACGGGCATTAATCCAAGACCGTTATTTCCAAAAACAAGTTCGAATGATGTTTCGGTATTAGTCCCTAAATTGTTCGACAAATCAAGTTTTTTAACAAAAGCTCCTGTCGAAGCATTATAGACGTCTATTATCTTACTATCTGATGAATCAAAGTATGCTTGATTAGTGAGATACAAGCAATTATTATAACTATTATAAGCTAAATTCCCGTATACACTATTTTTGGGTATGGTTTTCATAAGAGTCATATCGACAGCCGAATACTGCTTTAAAGCTGAGGTTTCATACCCTTCAGAAGACAACATCCAAAAATATTTATTGTCCTTCGTAAAAAGAATATTCCCTATACTTATATTCGAAACATCGATAGAGTTATCGTAGGCTTTCACCTCAAAATTCCCTATTACCCGTGCTTTATCGGTCGATTCTACAACATACGATAGAGTTACCGATTCAAATAAAGATACTCTCAGATTAGGGAAATGAATCGTTTTGTTATCTGCTGAATATTGAGGAGTTAGATCCATTCCATTATTATTAGAAGAAGATGCTGACAATAACTTCACTTCTCTATTGAAAGACAAGAATGGATTAGTAGTCAAAAAATCCGTTTTACCATCTTTACCTATATAGTCTAAAATAGCTAAAACCGGACCTGCCATTTGAGTAACCTTCATTGTCTGAACCAATCCATATTCACCTTTCAGCTCTATTGTAGCAGTACGCTCCTCCAATGTTTTATTCTCATCATATTTAATAGTAAAAGTACTCGTCCATTTTTCGAGAGTCACCCAGTCTGCATCACAAGTAATTTCAAAGTGAATATTTGTTGCAGCAGAGATTAACATTTCACCTTTTTTATTGGTTACAAGAGTATCTTTGACACCTATATTTAGATAAGCATCCTCTGCTAGTGTAGCCATTTTTAAATCAAGGATCCTCTGCTCTCCACCTTTAAGTGACAAATTTCTCGAAAGAGAGGTGTAACCCTCTTTTGTAAAAACAAGATATGATGTACCTCCTTGAGAAAGAGTTATCGAATATGTTCCGTCTGAAGATGTTTCTACATTTCGATTATCTGAAGTAGATTCTATTTTGACCATCACACCCGAAAGCTTGACACCCAAGGAATCTGTAATAGTTCCTGAAATAAGAACAGGCTCGTACACATCATCTAAAGTACACGATCCCAATATCAAAAACAGAAGAACACTAGTAACAATAATTAAACAATAGGCATTACGCATAGCTTTAAATCTAGGTTATTTAGTATTTTTACGCAAATATTATACTATTTTAGCAATAAAAAAATTAATTTTAATATTTCCCTTAAGTCTGTCGAAAAGCAACTCATTACAACAAAAAAAGTCTGACATAAAGCCTGACACAAAATAATTCAATACATTTGTTTTATACTTACGTACTTCATTTACCATTATGAAAAATATAGTTATCCTCACAGGAGCAGGCATGAGTGCAGAGAGCGGAATTTCTACATTCAGAGATTCAGGCGGATTATGGGAACAACACCGCATAGAAGATGTAGCAACCCCCGAAGGTTTTGCCAGAAATCCTCAACTGGTACTCGATTTCTACAATGCACGACGCAAAGCAGCATTCGACGCAAAGCCCAATGGCGGACATATCGGGCTGCCGAAATGGAAAAAGAATATAAAATTACCATTGTCACCCAAAATGTGGATGATCTGCACGAACGGGCAGGCAGCAGCAATGTGATACATCTGCATGGCGAACTAAAAAAAGTGAGATCGACACAGAATCCCAACCTTATTTATGAACTGACAACCGATAAGCCCGAAATAAATATGGGTGACAAATGCGAAAAGGGGTCGCAACTTCGTCCACATATCGTATGGTTCGGAGAGGCTGTACCAATGATAGAAAAAGCAGCGGAGGAAGTCGAAAAAGCCGACGTACTTGTTATAATAGGCACATCGCTCAATGTTTATCCCGCAGCAGGATTAGTCAATTATGTAAAACCGGGCATACCGATCTATCTTATCGATCCCAACAATGTAAATACAGCAAGAAGAGACATTCATTTTATACATAAAGGAGCTTCGGAAGGAGTTGCTCAATTGAGAGAGTTATTGAAAAAAGATTCATAGTTTTTTGGTTTATGCATACGCATGCTTTTTATGAACTTGTTTCGATAATAAGGGGAAATAAAATATTATGCGAATTTGTCATCCCGAACTGAAAGGAGGGATCTATTATCCTACTGACAAGGGCTAATCAAGATCCCTCCTTTCAGTTCGGGATGACAAAACAGGCGAAAAATAGCTACTAACTTATAACTCATAATTACATGATGTTTATATCTAACTCATATTAATTTATATACTAATAACAATTCCCTTATTTATAATACGTCGTGGCACTCTGTGCTATTCTGTGCTTAAAAGTCAAGATGAACTCTATACCTAAAAATCGAACTATATATTCTTCATCATAAAACAGAACAATATATCATAGAGTAGCCAAAATCACTTAGTAAATTATTTTAATTTCTTACTTTTTGTAATACGACTCTCGGTGTTTTTCTATAACTTGCGTTCTAATTCCAATTTATTAACCTTTTAGAGATACCGGATGATGCAGACGTTCATAAAAAAACATCTTATGAAGCAAAAATTAGCTATCCTTGCGATAGTTCTTTGCCAAACCACAACGATTGTTTTAGCTCAATCACCTTTTGCTGGTCGCGAAAACCTATTTACCACACCTTTAAATTATGTAGCAGGCTTCACCTCTACCCCACCCGTAATTGATGGAAATATCAACGATGATGTTTGGAAAAAAGCAGCGTGGACAGTCTATTTCGAAGATATAGAAGGCGATCTGAAACCAAAGCCATATTACGAAACCCGTATGAAAATGCTTTGGGACGACAAATATATCTATTTTGCTGCCGAGCTGAAAGATCCGCATGTATGGGCTAATTTGAGGAAACATGATGAAATTGTTTTTTATGATAACGATTTTGAGATATTTATCGATCCGAGCAACACCACACATAAGTATTTCGAAATAGAAATAAATGCATTGAACACTATATTCGATTTATTCCTGGCAAAACCCTACCGAAATGGTGGACCGGCTCATCACGAATGGAACACACCAGGCATGCTTCATGCAGTAAACATACAAGGTACGCTCAACAATGCCAGCGATGAAGATAAAGGCTGGACAGTAGAAATAGCAGTTCCATTTACAGCCTTAAGCATGATGGGATATACAGCATCTGCACCAAAAGACAATGATATATGGCGCCTAAATTTCTCCCGTGTACAATGGCAAACTGACATAGTAAACGGAAAATACGTTAAGAAAAAAGATACTAAAGGTAAAGATCTGCCCGAACACAATTGGGTATGGTCACCACAAGGTGTTATAAATATGCACCTTCCCGAACGATGGGGATATGTGCAATTTTCTAAAGTAGAAGTAGGAAATACACTTCCACAATTCAAGATGCCTTATGCCGAGAAGCAAAGACAATATCTGTGGCTTGCCTACTACAAACAAAAAGATTTCCATGCTAAAAACAAGCGATATGCACAGACCTTAAAAGAACTAGGTTTGCAAGGAACAGCGATAGATGTGGATGGAATGAAAAATACATTGTCATTATCGCCAACCGCAAAAGGATTCAAAATAACAATAACCGACAATAAATCTCAGGCCATAAGTATCAACAACGAAGGACTAATTATAAAGTAAAGAACCATGAAAAAACTATTTAAACTTTTTGCAATTGTAGCTATCACTTTACTGGCTACAGGATGTAATACATCGACAAAGCAGACCGAGACAAAAAGCCTCGTAGCAGCCGATGAAAATGTGTATAAACACTGGGTATGGACTAATCCGAACGAAAACGATACGGATGAAGAACTTGCCGCCAGATATAAGAAATATCACGACGCAGGCGTTGTCGGTATATTCTTCGAAGCCGACAGCGAACGCCATTATCGTGCAGCTAAAGCAGAAGGATTGCAAGCTCATCGCTGGATGTGGATCATGAATAGAGGCGATGCATTGAAAGATCATCCCGAATGGGCAGCTATCAATAGAAAAGGCGAATCGTGTGCCGACAAACCGCCTTATGTAGGATACTACAAATGGATGTGTCCTTCGCAACCCGAAGTGGCAGAATTTCTAGTGAACGATGTAAAAAACACATTGGCAAAAGATTATGTAGACGGCATACATATGGACTATGTACGCTTCTGCGATGTAGTGTTGGCTGTAAACTTATGGCAGGTATATGATATAGTACAAACACAGGAACTACCCGAATACGATTACTGTTATTGCGACTTATGTAAATCGAAATTCAAAGAAAAATATAAACAAGATCTCGACAGCATGGAATATCCACAAGAAAGCCTGTCATGGCGTACATTCCGCTACGATGCTGTCAGCAATATAGTAAACAAGATTTCGGAAGTTGCCAAAGCAAATAATAAACCCCTTACAGCGGCCGTTTTCCCTACACCTGATGTTGCTAAACGCATTGTTCGCCAAGACTGGACTAACTGGCCTCTAGATGCTGTTTTCCCAATGATCTATCATGGTTTCTATAAAGAAGAAGTACCTTGGATAGGCGATGCCGTAGCACAAGGTATGAGAGGGCTGGATGGACGCTTCCCTATCTATGCAGGATTGTATATGCCCGACTTTAAGAGTAACGAAGAAATAGAGCAAGGTGTAGAATACGCACTAAAAAATGGCGCATCGGGCATCTCCATTTTTGGAAATCTGAATGATGATGTATTAGATATTTTATCAAGACACAAAACAAGAACGAAATAAAAACGTTTCAACTAAAAAAGGAAGAGGGTGCGTTATAAGTAATTTCTCGAATAATATTGTCATCCTGAACGGAGAGAAGGATCTCCTAGCAAAGTCAAGATTCTTCACTTCGTTCAGAATGATAAAAGAGAGTAAGACTTAGACAGTGTACATTTACTTATGACACACCCTCTTACTTTTTTATAATTTCAGCAATATCAGTCATTCAAAAACTCCAACAGATACCTATTAATCTTTTCTAATTGGGCAGGCGAACCTTTGTCGTCCATATCACCATGTTTTACATCATCGAGTTTTACGATTGTTATCGAATATTTCTTTTGCTCATCAGCAGTAGGCAGTACATCCTTGTCCGCCTCAAAGTCAGAACCTCTCAACGAATATAATTTGGGGCTATTAGCTCGTGGCATTGGCATTCGTCTATGATCTAACGAGATTGCTCTTTTTGTAAGTGAAGGATATTTTGCAGCAAATAGCATCGTCATATCCCCACCATTAGAGTGTCCTATCAGATTTACATTAGTCCAATCCAAGTCGGGACGTATTTCTTTAAATTCACTTATCGTAAAGAGGATATTCTTCACTCCTCTCTCCCAATTAGGCATCCTTGTCTCATATAGATTACCGTCCATTGCCAATAAATCGTCGTCCGCCAATTCGTGCTGAATACTCAAAACGAAATAACCCTTCGATGCCAACTCTTTGGTAATAGCAGAATATGATTTGTATGATTCGCCCACATTTTTACCATATCCGTGGCTCATAATAACCACTTTTGCATTTTTAGTGTCGTGTTGTGGTGAATATATGACTACCGGAATCGACCGTTCTCTCGCATCATCGTACAAGTCGAAAGTATATTCCCTTATTTTTTCTTTATCAGATAATTGAGCAAAGATATTATTGGGTAAAAGAATCAATATAACTAAGAGAGAATAAAAAGCAATAGCTTGTTTTTTCATAAGAATCGAATATTTTTAATTGTTTGTTATTTATGAGATAAATTTCTGATATCTGCTTTCTGCAATCTGCACCAGTTTATCACTGACGCTAAATCCCTCATCGAAGAAAGAAGTCTCGATTGTAGTCCCGTTTTTCTTTGTTATTTTATTCCAGTTGCCAACGACCTGACCATCATGAAGAATAACAGGAGAGAATATACCATAATTATTAAATGCTTTGGGATAATGTTCCAAATCTAAGACATTCGTTCTGTCCTTATAACTGATAAGATATTCATCGTATGCAGGCAAGAAATGAAAAACTTCGCTGCTTTTTATATCCTTATTCCATGCTTGGTGAACAAAAAAGTTTTCGGATGCAACTTTATCTTTTATCAAATCCGATTCTATCGAACCGATAGCTTGTCTGGCTTCTGTTAGTGATAATCCCGACCACCAAACGAAATCCTGTAAGCTTGCCGGCGAATGGCTTCTGAAATAATTAGTTGCCAACTTGGCAAGTGTTTCTTCCTTATGAAGTTCTTTTGCAGCGGGTACACGTTCTTCGAGAAGCGCGTATGTTTGTTTCTTGCCCTTGTCTGCACCACTGCAAACAATTCCTTCGGTTTCGGCGCGCATCATAAAATGTGTCATCCGCGATGTGTTAACCTCAATGCCTGCCTCGTTCAATTTTAGCCCTATCTCCTCTCTTGTCAGGCTATTGTTACCTTCGAGCATCTTTTCGATCAGTTTATTCAATTTAGTATATAGCTTTTCATCTATACCCAACTCCCTGTCTCTCGATGCACCGCACGACCTGAGCCGTTTCGCCGATAGTTTCAACATCCAACGTATATCTTCCGCTGCAACGAGATGCCATGTGGGGCGCATCACATGCGTGCGGAGTATCTCACCTTTTTGCAACGATTCGTCAACAGCCTTGAGTGTTGCCGATTTCAATCGGATACCTACCGCCCATTTACACATATTGTAGTGCTGTGCTTGCATAGCCCCCATCCACGAAACAAGTTCTTTAGGCGTATCGAAAGTTGGATTTACCAATTGTTGGCTTAATAGGCGTATATCTTTTATCATATAATTGGTTTTTGACAAAAATAGATTAAATCAAGTAAATTAAATTAAGTTTTAATTTATTTTATTCTCTGGCATCATCAAATATGTCGGGAGAAGTATTTAATCGCCAATCCTCTCCTGAAGTTTATTTATAAGCTTACTTTGCTCTTTTATCGTTTTATCCTGCTCAATAACATATAGCGTCAGTTCTTCTATCTTTTGGAGTAGCTTCGCCTGCATTTCTCCAATGTTTATACCTTCTTCTTTTACTTGCGCCTCGGATGGTACATCCGGTAAATGTTTGTGTTCTTTGATATGAGCTTCTACTTCTTCTAATGAAGGCAGCTCGTAATCCTTAGCAAATACAAAATCAGACCATGGTACTGCTTGTATTTTGACTTCTGCGCAACGGATAGTGCCGTTGACTTCAAGTTTGTTCTGAGGATCAGCTACACCGATCCCAATATTACCTTGATGTTTTATTGTCAGAAGTCCTTTGTTAACTCCGTAATTAAAATCGAGGAAAGCCGCTGATGGTATATCTCTGGATGATACCACCCAAGTTCCAGATCCGTGACGATATGGAGTTATTATTAATCTATTTACTTCCCCAAACACTGTTGTGCTCATCTGCTCGCCCAACACCATGCCATAATCTTTAAAGAAAGCTTGATTTGCTATTTGAGTACCTCCCGTAAAATCGTTACCAGCATTAATCAGAAGCGTATTATTTCCATAAGGAACTAAGGCTCTTCCTCCCGATTTCCTATCAAGATTATGCAAACTAATATCTCCATGTAAATTAATAGATAAATAAGAGTTCTCAACTTGGAGTCTACTTTGGCTATGTGCTGTTATGGCTAAGATTGTTAGTAATATCAATACAATAATTTTTCTCATAGTTATAGTTTTAAATTTATATAATAAATACAATTCAAAGATAAAAGAAGAGTCTATTCTTTCATCTTAAATCTTCACCGATTTATCAATTTTTTTTATTGGTGCATTATAACGTTACCAGAAAGTTTCCCCTTAAACCATTTACTATTTTCGCAATTTTAATATCTTTTCATATAAAATAGTTGGGTTGATATGAAAGTTTATTTAACTTTAGAAACACAAACCAGAATCATTTACCATTAAAACATATAGTGTATGGGACGAATAATTAAATTTTCAGAACTTCGCAGAATAAAAGACACTCTGCCTGATGGAAGCATTCATCAAATTGCTGAAGAGCTGCAATTACCTGTTGAAACTGTGTGGAACTACTTCGGTGGTTATAGTTACCAGAATGGACAGAGTTGCGGCGTCCATATTGAACCCGGACCCGACGGAGGCTACGTCTCGTTGGACGATACTACTATTTTAGACATGGCTTTGGAAATGTTAGAGCTAAAAGAAGCCTGAGAACCAAAATAGAGAGATGAATGTTACAACAGCATTCATCTCTTTTAAAATGAACCGATAGATAATATTTAAAACAAGATAGCTATGGAAGATAAATTAGTAACACTTGCGATTCATACCAATGAAAAAGCCCAAATACTAAAAAAGGTTTTGGAGAGCGAAAATATAGAAGTACATATCAATGATATAGACCTCGATAATCCGGGTGTAGCTCCGGGTGTGCGTATTCGCATCAAAGAATCGGATCTTCCCAGAGCACTGAGCGTTGTCGAAAACCGTCACTTATTCAGGTATGATGATGAAGAAACGTATCGCACCGACGATGGTCGCAGACGTATTCTTGTGCCGGTCGATTTTTCCGACTACTCACTCAAGGCCTGCCAAATAGCATTCAACATGGCTCGCGATATAAACGCCAAAGTAAAAATACTTCACGTTTATTTCAACCCTTACTATCCAACTGCTCTGCCGATGGCTGAAGCTTTTGCATATCAGGGAAAAGAAGAAAAAGAATTTCAAAGTATAATAGATAAAGTAAAAGAAAATATACAAAAACTGTGCAATACAATAGACAATAAGATAGCGGCAGGAGAATTTCCGTCTATCAACTATTCGTATGTATTGCGCGAAGGATTGCCCGAAGAGGAAATAGTTACCTTCTCGAAAGAATACAAACCTTCGTTGATAGTGATGGGTACAAGAGGTAAAGACCAGAAAGATGCCGACCTTATAGGTAGTGTGACTGCCGAAGTAATAGAAATGTCGCGTATCCCGATGATGGCTATTCCTCAGAATACGAAGTTCGTAGACATGAAAGATGTGAAGCGAATGGCTTTCCTCACCAATTTCAGTCAGCGTGATCTTATTTCGTTCGATACTATGGCGAAATTACTTTCTCCATATAATATCGAGATACAATTAACTCACATTGCTCTTAAGAAAAGCGATAAATGGGACGAGATAAAGTTAGCAGGCATCAGGGCATATTTCTCTAAACAATACCCCAACCTGAAACTCGACTACACCCTTATCGACACCAGCGATATGTTAAAAACTCTGGATGAACACATTAAGAGCGATCAGATTGAGATTCTGGCATTGACGACCAGCAAACGTAATATCTTTGCACGTATGTTTAGTCCTAGTATTTCACGCAAGATGTTGTTCCACTCCGACACCCCGCTGTTGGTATTGAGAGGATAATCGTTAATTGTGTGATTATATAAATATAAGAAAGGTTGTATCTGAGGATATGACCTTTTTCTGTTAATGTCAATCGTCCAAACTATTGAAAAGTTCTCTTGTAGCCTCCTAACCCCATTGGGAGTATACCCTACCCCTGTCATCCCGATACGCAGTGAGGGATCTGTTGTCTCCTGAAATTATTGGCTAATAGCTATCAGCTCACTTCATAGTAGATCCCTCACTGCGTATCGGGATGACAGAGTGCGATTAACTCATAATTACGAGGCTGATGAAAATTAGAATCGACTGCATAATTGTCTTGTTCGATTATTTTCTTTATTGATTATTGACTGCTAACTATTTATCGATTTTACTTACCTTTGCAAGCATAAATAACAAGTAAGAATAACAATGAAAAAAATAGCATTAATAACTATGGCTGGATTATCGATGACATTCACGGCCTGTGGCGGTGGACAGAAGGAAAGTGAGAAAACAGTTGCTAATAAGGATTTTGTTTATGAAGTAGACGCTTTTGCCGACTTGGAAATATTACGTTACCAAGTACCGGGTTTCGAAGAGTTACCATTGCAGCAAAAAGAACTGATCTATTATCTGTCTATGGCAGCGATAGAAGGGCGTGACATACTTTTCGATCAGAATAACAGATACAATCTTGCTATTCGTCGTACATTAGAAGCTATCTACGAAAACTATAAAGGCGATAAAGCAACCGACGACTATAAAGAATTTGAGGTTTATCTGAAACGTGTGTGGTTTTCGAATGGTATCCATCACCATTATGGTGAAGAAAAGTTCCTGCCTAAATTCTCTCAGGCATTCTTCGCTGAACAAGTAAAGGCATTACCTGCTAATCTTGTGCCTGTAAAAGACAATCAGTCGGTCGATCAATTCATTGCGATGATTACCCCTGTGATGTTCGATGCCAAAGTAATGGCCAAGAAGGTAAACCAGTCAGGTGGCGATCTTATTGTAACATCAGCCAATAACTATTACGGGGACGGTGTTACTCAAAAAGAAGTACAGGCATTCTACGGTGCTATGAAAGATACTACCGATCTTACTCCCATATCGTACGGTTTGAACAGCCGTTTGGTAAAAGAGAACGGTAAGCTGGTAGAGAAAGTCTGGAAAGTAGGCGGATTGTATTCTCCTGCCATCGAGAAAATAGTTTTCTGGTTAGAGAAAGCACAAGGCGTAACCGAAAACGATCAGCAGAAAGCAGTTATAACCAAACTGATTTCTTTCTATAAATCGGGCGATTTGAAAACATTCGACGACTATGCTGTTGCTTGGGTGCAAGACTTGGGATCAAGTGTCGATTTTGTAAATGGGTTCACAGAAGTATATGGCGATCCGCTGGGAATTAAAGCCAGCTGGGAATCGACCGTTAACTTCAAGAACGTAGAGGCTACAAAGCGTACCGAAATAATAAGCAGCAATGCGCAATGGTTCGAAGACCATTCGCCTGTGGATAAACAATTCAAAAAGGAGAAAGTAAAAGGTGTATCTGCTAAGGTTATAACCGTTGCTCAATTGGGTGGTGATTGTTATCCTGCAACACCTATCGGTATCAATCTGCCGAATGCCGATTGGATTCGTAAAGATCACGGTTCTAAATCGGTGACTATCGAAAACATAATGGAGGCTTACGATGCAGCGGGAGCACATACAGGATTCGGAAAAGAATTTATGTGGTCTGATACCGAGATCTATATGATAAAAGAATACGGTTTTATTACCGATGTACTTCATACCGACTTGCACGAATGTCTTGGTCATGGTTCGGGCAAACTATTACCGGAGGTTGATCCCAATGCTTTGGGTGAATTCAGTTCGACTATCGAAGAAGCTCGTGCCGATTTGTTCGGTCTTTACTTCTTGGGCGATGCAAAACTGGTAGAATTGGGTATTATACCTAATGCCGATACTTACAAAGCAGAGTATTATAAGTTTATGATGAACGGGCTTATGACCCAACTTGTGCGTATAGAAGCAGGTAAAGATATAGAAGAAGCTCACATGCGAAACCGTCAGTTAATTGCAAAATGGGTTTACGAAAAAGGTAAAGCTGACAATGTAGTTGAATATAAGGTGAAAGATGGCAAAACATACGTTGTGGTAAACGATTATGTGAAGCTGCGTTCACTATTCGGTGAGCTATTGGCTGTAATACAACGCGTGAAATCGGAAGGAGACTTTAATGGAGCTAAAGCACTTGTGGATAATTATGCTGTGAAAGTAGATCAGAAACTGCACAATGAAGTATTGGCTCGTTACAAGACATTGAATATGAAACCTTACAAAGGTTTTGTAAATCCTGTTTTCGAACTTGTACAAGATAAAGACGGTAAGATCACCGATGTGCAAATAACATACACCGAAGGTTATGCAGAGCAAATGATGCGCTATTCTAAGCAATTTTCTACATTGCCTACTTATAATGATTGAGTAAAATGGAGTTGGAAACAACACGCTTAAGAATAATACCACTCAATATGGAGCAGTCGAAACTCTTAGCGGATGGAGTGGCTAAAATCGAGAGACAATTGGGTTTAACTCCAATAGAAGAACCTTTGGATGAAAAAACGCTTTGGGTTATGCAGTATGTTGCTAACAAAGCTATTGAATATCCATCCGATACGTTGTGGTTCACTGCTCTTTGGCTGATTGTATTGAAATCGGAAAACAGAATGATAGCCAGTCTGAGTTTTAAAGGAGAACCTAATGATAAGAAAGAGGTTGAAATAGGCTATGGAACAAACGAAGGTTACAGAAACAAGGCCTATATGTCTGAAGCCGTACAGGCCGTTTCCGAATGGGCTGTTCGTCAAGAGAATATAGACGCCATCATTGCCGAAACATATAAAGACAATGAGGCTTCGCATAAAGTCCTTCTAAAGTGTAGGATGGAGAAGTATCTAGAAACAGATACCAGTTTTTGGTGGAGATACCCTCCTCTATAATTGATATAAAGTAAGAGGAATACTGATTTAGTATTCCTCTTATTTTTTATATAGAATTTTCATGCAAATTAATTCTCACTCCTTCACACCCTTAGTCGAAATACCTAATCTGGTTATTTCCGGAATAAACAATGCTGCCACTCCAATTATTAGAGTTGCTATCCCTGCTATCACAAAAGCATTCAACAGTCCTACACCTTCGGCAATATAACCCGTAGCCAATAATCCCGGTATGGTAGGCAGGAGGCTCACACTATCGTAGATAGAGAAGACACGCCCCAGCGCCGCAGGATCTATCTTGGTTTGCAGAATTACGGTAAACGAACTCCAGTATATCGAGCCTGCTATACCACTAATGGAAGTCAGAACTACAAACAGCACAAATCCCGACGTCGGTAATACCCCCATTGCCCAATAAGTCAAGCCTAAACCAATGGCCACAATATTCATAGTGAGCACCTTGTTGACGGTCTTCATAAACTTAATACTTAAAAACGCACCCCCGACAAGCATACCTATACCCCATGCAACTTCTACAAGTCCCAGTTGATAAGCATTTCCACCGAAATATTTAAGTGTCATCAACGGATAAAGGGCGGCGATGGGAACGATGAAGAAGGTGACACCGATAACAGATATCATAAGATAAGTTACTCCCCTGTTCATAAATAAATGCCGGATTCCCTCTTTCACTTCGAGCCAAACGTTAGGAACAGTATCTACTTTCTTTTCGGGATTGGGTATCTTCACAAATAAGAGAGAAGTACAAGCTATTGCAGCACCCAACACATCGAACATCATTACATAAGACATGTCGAGTACCGAAATCAGCACAGCACCCAGAGCAGGCCCTGCGATATTGCTGATCGATTGTATCATCTGATTGATACCCGCTACACGCATCAATTCACTTTCGGGAGCCAGTAAGGGAACCGAAGCCTGCATAGCCGGCATATGAAATGCGCTACCTGCCGACCTTAGAGCCAGTAGTATGTATATAAGCCAAATAGGCGTCATATCTAAATAGAACAGGATACCCAGAGCAGCCGAACATACAGCGACAAAGCTATCGGCTAATATCATCGTGCGTTTGCGATCCCAACGGTCTACATACACACCTGTGAATAACCCCAATACGATAAAGGGCAAAAGTACGGCTATCATGGCATAGGCTAATACCTCAGGCGAACCTGTTTTCATACTCAGCCAGAATACAACGGCAAAACCGACAATAGAACTACTTAATGTTGAGAAGAGCTGACCGCTCCATATTATAGCGAATGTTTTTTTCCAATTATTCATAATTGATTTCTGTAAAGGTGATAAATTTAGCTAAATGATAGCAGAATTTATCAGTCAAGTAATATTAATAAGTAAACGGATTACCTCACATAAAGTTGAGGTGCATGATTGAAAAGACCAAGATATCTATCTCAGTTGAGAGGAGCATCGAGCCTCCAGTAGAATAGTGTAGGAAAATAGCTTATCGGTAGCATATTTATATTTTTTTATCGGACGGCAAAGATAATATATTGTTTAGAATAAAGAAAATATAGATTGAAAAATCAATATACCTGTTTGAGGTAGTTTATCCATTCAGCGGCATAAAATCAAGAACCTTTACTTCGAGTTCGTCTTGACTTTTAACCACAGAGTTGCACAGAGTATCACGGAGTTTTTACAGTTATCAACCAACAGTTATCAGCTATCATGTAGAGCTGAGGGCTATTAGCTAAAAGCTATCAGTTTAATTGTTGCTCTGCGAAACTCCTTTTACTCTGTGGTTATAAGAAAAGTCGAGACGATTTCAATGTCATTAACATACGATGAAAAGCTTTTTACTAAAAAAATACTGCCACTAATAAACAATGAATTGCTTATTAGTGGCAGTTTATTCTAATTTAATTTGTAGCAAATTTTTTCCTTAAGGGATATATTCTATTTCTACCGCGTTGCTGAATTTTTCGTTTATTTCTAATATCACATCATATTTTCCTATCGGATTATAAGTAATATTGAGAGGATAAATAGTAAACTCGTTGGTGGTAGGATAAACGTAATCATAATATCCACCATCACTTGGGTCATGATAATATCGGTACATAGTTACTGTTTTTCCTGCCAAGTTCGTTCCTTTCAATGTTGCATTGTCTACTCCTATTTTTAGTACCGATGGAGTGATGCTTGTTATTTCGGGGAATCCTAATGTAGGGCCATCTACCAGAAATTGTTTTGTATTACCTGTCACATAACCATTCGATTCAGTATCTGCTGTGATGTAAAATTCAAATTGTCCTGCTACATGTATTTTCGCTTTTTTTATTACTATTTTGCTTCCATCTTCTTCAAATGTAAGGTCACTTGCGAGATAGAAAGCATCTTGATAAATATTTACAGTCGGCTTATAGTCGATCATATTTTGATGAATCGTAAAGTCTTTATTTTTAAATCGTTTCAGATTTTCGCCAGTGATGGTAACTTCCAATAAATCCAATGTGTTATTCTTCACCAAGACGCTTTTGATTATAGGATAGCCCACATTCTCGATGTTGGCTAGCTTGGGGTGCACAAGAAAAACGCCGTCATTTTGAACTTTAATATCATATAGCCCCGATGATAATACTGGAGCAATTACCTCTAATTCCGTAGCAGAATTGCGGACCACAGTCACTTTTTCGCCTCCAACGAAAACGATATTGTCTTTAGGAGGAAATATTCCTTTGATGATAAATCGCTCTTCTACTTTGATTGGATTTTTGTTTACGCTATGAATTTCCATATTTGTGAAATTACCAAAAATCACGGCTACATTGTATTTCACCTCAGTGCCATCTTCGGCTACCACAGTATATTCGATTGCTCTTGTAAAATCCTGAACCTCACCATTGCTGGGAGATATCTCTTTTCCGGTGAAGGTAATAATTGGTTTCAATGCTTTCACATCAGTCCCGTAAGGAACTTGCACTTCGATAGTGCTAATTGGCTCATGCAGTATAAATCGTTCTACCGTGATGCCTTCAAACTCAATCTTTGATATTTTTGCCTCATTCGATTTTTCCTTTATCACTGTCACCTTGTAGGTCTCACGGCTCTTATTTTCGGCTGTTACTACATAGTTAACCGGGTTAGTGAAGTCTACAACTTCTCCCGATTTTGGGCTAACCGTAGCGCCAAGCGATACTTGCACCACTGGCGTAAGTTTTGTTAAGTCTATATCCTCCGTGTGAAGGAATGTCAATTCAATGGTTTTATCCTCTTCATTTATTACACCAAGCATATCCTTGATTTTGAATGAGGTAATCTGTTTTTCACTGCTTCCCGTTGCCTCATCGTCTTTGCCACAGCTAGTAGCACTAAGGATGAAGAAGACAGAAAATAGAATCGGAAATAAAAAAATTGTCTTTTGCATTTTTGTGTTTTTAAATTGATTTGGTGGATCTAAAAGTAAGCAATAAATCTCACATACCATTTGTTCTTCCAATAGTGATTTAAGTTTAATATTTAGAGCCTCTGGAAATTTATCGAAAGATCAATTGAATTTGCCGGACTTCTATTTCATTAAATATTAGTCCACAACGGGTAATAATAAAAAAAATAAACAAAGATGTCGTCTCGACTTCACTGTATTAAATACCATCAATTCAAAAAAAACAATCTATCTTTATCGTCAAACAAATAAAGAATATGAAACTGAAAGAAGAACCGGGTAATAAGTCGATAATGACTACCAGCCATGTGTTGTGCAGCGGATCGCCCGTAACATTTGTATTGTACGATGAAGATGGCGATTGGCAACTATTTGGTGACGATGAAGTAGACGTAAACGAAGATGCCTATCTGGTATCGGTCGACGAAATGCTTGAGATGGAACCTGCACTGCGTAAACTCCCCGATATGCAACCCGGAGAAGCGGCAGCGCGCGAGAAAGATAGTACACGCTGGTCGAAGGTAGAAGACGAAGAGTAAATTTTGCTGACGACTATTTGAAATACATTAACCTTAAACAAGTTATGCTATGTTAGAAATACCCGAATCTAAAACAATAGGCGAACAGGCATCCGAAATATTAGTAGGGAAGACAATCGCCAGAGTCTTAACAGCAAGCAGCCCTCATAGCTTCACGTGGTATAATGGCGATCCGGCACTTTACGACAAAATGCTTTCGGGCAAAAAGATAGTGTCGGTAAAAGGGCACGGAGCGTATGTAGATATTCATTGCAATGGTGATATGTCTCTCTCTGTCGGTGACGGCACGAACCTCAAATATTTCCCCGCCAGTCAGGAGCATCCGAAGAAACATCAGTTACTGATAGAATTTACCGATAAAAGCTTCCTAGCTTTCACCGTTTCCATGTACGGTGCTATTTTTGCCTACAAAGGCGAAATGGATAACCCATATCACAGTGGCAGCCTGAATAGCCTTTCGCCACTTGATGATGCTTTCGACGAATCGTTTTTTAATGATATTTTCAAGAATGCAAAGAAAGATTATTCGATAAAAGCCTTATTGGCAACCGAGCAGCGCATACCGGGCTTAGGTAACGGGGTATTGCAAGACATTCTCTTCAAAGCAGGGCTTCATCCGAAAAGGAAAATATCGACTATATCCGATTTTGAGCGGGGCGAACTATTCCATTGCCTGAAAGTAACCTTGCAAAGCATGTACGAAAAAGGTGGGCGTGATACCGAAAAAGATTTTTACGGCAACTTCGGCAAATACAAAACACTCCTCTCGAAAAAGACATACAAAGAACGATGCCCTCTCTGTGGCGACGAAATACATAAAGAAGCATATCTGGGAGGAACAGTCTATTACTGTGCCAGTTGTCAGAAACTATAATATCAATATAGAGAAGTATGGATGCATTAAACAAAGTATGGTCTCGTTTTTTCAAATTCGATTGGAAATTCGGCCTATTTGTTATTCTTCTGTTTGGAATACCCCGCTTCATTCTGGTTCTTCAAGCTAATGTATCAGGAGGATATGGCTTAGTTTCTATTATATTTGTGATAATGTGGTTCTCTCCTTTTATCTTCCTTACCCGAAAAGGCAGGAAAGAGATCGGACTCAAAAAACCAAGGATTCTTCAACTTCTGTACTCTTTCGTTTTAGGGGCATTGTTTTGCGGTTTGGCATTCTATATAACACACTTCATTTACGGAGACTCTTTAGGGAATAGCTTTGCCTACATCTCCAAGTCTTACTTACTGCCCGAAGGACAGTTGGACGCAAACAGATTTATGTTTTTTATAACATTCGCCATTTCGGGTATGATTTTTAGTCCTATTGGCGAAGAGTTATTCTTTCGGGGCATTGTACACGGTAGTTTTGTAGAACAATTTGGAGAGAGAAAAGCATCTTTCTTCGATAGCGCAGCTTTTGCACTCACACACTTGGCGCACTTTGGTATTATCTACAATTTAGGCACGTGGAGTTTTTTACCTGTACCTGCTTTGTTATGGGTATTATTTATGTTTGCATTGAGTCAGCTACTTTTCAGATGTAAGCAACTATCCGATTCTATCTTTGGGGCAATTGTATGTCATGCAGGGTTTAATTTCGCTATGATATATTTTATATTTTATCATATACTTTAAGAAGTGGTCTAGACTTTTTGTTTTTGTTTTTGTTGATTTTTCACTCTCTCTGTCATGCTGAACGATAGAGAAGCATCTCACAACCGAGATCCTTCGTTCCTCAGGATGACAAAATAATACGAAAAATTTTGAAAAGTCAAGACAACTTATAATATTGGTTACTACTTTCTAAAGTGAGAATATGCAAAACAAGATTCAAATAATCCGAACAACCTCCGACAACGAAGATTTCAGACTGTTGATAAAAGATCTGGACGATGATCTCAATCGACGAAATGGAGAGATGCAATCCCTATATGATGGTCTTAACAAAATTGAATCACTAAATACTATCGTAATTGCATACGACAACAACACTCCCATTGGCTGTGCATGCTTCAAAACATTCAGCACGCATTCGGTCGAACTAAAAAGAATGTATGTAAATCCTGATTATCGGGGTCTTGGTGTCGCGCCTCTCATTCTAAAAGAAATTGAAAAATGGGCTGGTGAAATTGGATTCAAAGAGATTGTTCTCGAAACAGGTCTTAATCAGCCCGAAGCAATCAGGTTTTACACAAAAAACGGTTATTCTAAAATTGACAATTATGGTCGATACATTGGCAATCCGAATAGTGTTTGCATGAATAAGAAATTGATGATTTGCTAATAAATATTGGTTGCTTTATTTTACCTTTCAATACAACGCATGATTTTTTTTCGTAAAAAGGCATAGCGCGCATAGCCTTATTGAGTCAGCAATATATCCAGGTAATAGATACTATTTGTTTAATTATAAATCTTACGAACAAAGTAAAGTTAAATAAGATGCGTATGAAACAACAAACATGCGTAAAATATCCATTTGTAATTGTAAAAAACATCATACAATCTCTCTATATTTTTCATATATTTGCCAATATAAACAAATGAACTAATTTTTTATCTATGAATACAGAAGCGACTTCCGATAAAAAAGCCCATCACGGACAGAATGTTAAAAGATTGCGTGAGATACTTGGTGTAAAGCAAGAAGTGCTTGCCGACGAGTTGGGTATATCACAACAGGGAATCTCCCGATTGGAAACAAAAGAAGAATTAGATGAAGAAATATTAGAGAAAATATCCAGTGTACTCAAAGTATCGGTCGAGGCAATCAAAAATTACGACGAAGAACGTGCTGTAAATATAGTCTCTAATACATTTCAGGATGGTTCAAACGGTTATGTTCGTGCAGATGAATTCAATTATAAATGTTCGTTTAATCCGATTGATAAAATTGTAGAACTTTATGATCAGATAATAAAAGAGAAAGAAGAAAAGCTGGCATTAATGCAGCAAATGCTTAAAGATAAGCAGTAAGATGCAGATATTGACCACGTTTATATAACTCACTAAAAAGATTTCTAGATTATGAATACAGATAAAACTTTCACACCCAGAGCTCATCATGGGCATACTGTGCGCAAGTTGCGTGAGTTGTTAGGTATTCAACCCGAAAAAATTGCTAAGGAACTCGACATTCCTGCTTCTGCTGTTTTAGAATTAGAACAGAAAGAAGTGTTGGAAAACGAGATTTTAAACAAAATATCGAAGGTATTAGGTATTCCTGTAGAATCGATAAAAAACTACGAAGCCGAGTATGCTGTAAATATTATATCAAATACGTTTCAAGACGAAGCAGCAGGCTATGTTACTCATTACAAATGTACGTTCAATCCGATAGATAAAGTAGTAGAGCTTTACGAAAGGGCTCTTAAAGAAAAAGATGAGAGGATTGCCGCTCTCGAAAAAGAACTTAAGTACATCGTTCAGCAAAATAAGGCAGAAAATAAGAAATAAAATATTTAGTTGAACTTGTCATTCTTCTTTTTCCCTGCCATTCCAAACCGAAAAGAGAAATCTATCTCGCCCTCCCAACCCCTCCCAAGGAAAAACTCTCGTGCCTAAGCATAATATAACAGATAAAGAAACAATAAATAATGCTTCTTTTTATCTGGTCTTTCTCATAGATGAGCCAGACATTATTTGTACGTACAATAATGCAATGAATAGATTATAATATGGTTTGAATTTTAAAATAAAATATTACATTTGTGCGTGTGTATAAGACACTTCGATATTTAATCTTTATCCTTAATTTATGAAACAAACTAAATTTTCACTGTTCCTATTATTGACATTTTCGTTATGCCTGAGTTTTTCATCATGCAACGACGATGAAGATATGTTCTTCTATAGCCTATCATCTACTATTACAAATTTTATTGAAGTAACCGAGACTCAAATACCTAGTTTTGGTTCCACATCAGTAGGTGTACGTTTCGCACAAGGTGGATTCACTGTTAAATCGGATAACGACGCAGTTGCAACAGTAGAACAAAAAAAAGAAAATCTGGTGGTTATTACAGCACATTCAGAAGGAACAACTACTATTATAGCAACAGACAGTAATAACAGGATAGCAAGATTGACAGTCACTGTAAAAGATAATACATTGTCGATGTTAGTTACCCAGCAATCTTCTAATGTAGAAGCTGAAAATCCGACGGACGACAATAAATTTACTCTTGCTAAAATCAAAGCAGACATAATTAGTCAACTAGTGCCTGTAGGTGCAGGATTTAGTCTTGCCTATACTTCATCAACCGGAGGTACACTTCTTTATTTTGAGGACGTAAAAGATTTGACAAAAAAGGTAGAAGGTACTTTTGAATTAGGTTATGACGATAATCTGAAAAAGGTTTTACTCATTTTAAAATACAATGATAATAGCTATACTTATACGATGAGTGCCCCTTATGATTTACAATCGACTACAGCCACAGTTCTTGAGTTGGAAATGAATTTTATTAATGATTACAAGACAATGATCAATCCTAAAATAAATATTGCCACAGGAACACTAACAGCTAGCGTTAAGACAGGTTCCGGCTTTTAACTAAACCTTATATACTATGAAACAGATCAAAACCTTATTATTCTTATTCACGATTTCTCTATGTATGGTTCTCACATCGTGTGAGGACGACGACGATCGCATTCATTTTTCGCAAATGATATATCCCGAAGATAACGCGAAAATTACGTCGATCGAAATAACCGATATACACTCAGCTACAGTTGAGGTAAAAAATGCAAAAGGCACTCTATCGGGCAAGTCCGACAATGAAGAAATCGTTACAGTCGAGATATCTGATATAAACTATGTAACTCTTAGAGGACATAAACTGGGAACGACCACCATCAGTGTCACTGACAGCGAGAACAGGACAGCGACATTGACCGTAACTGTTATCAATAGTACTTCTTCTTTATTTATCAGTGAACATCAGATTGAAGTTTTGACTGATAATATAACGAATACCGATCAGACATTAATAGGAAATATAAAAGCTGAACTCACTGCTGAATTGCCACCTGTAGGCGGAGGATTCAAACTGCTCTACACGTCTTCTGAAGAGGGGAAACTCACTTATTATCCGGACATAAAAGACCTGAATACAAAACAGGAAGGCACTTTTAGGTATAACTATGATGAAGCTCTACAGACATCATTTCTTATTTTGAAATATAATGACAAAGAGTATGTTTACAGAATGAGTCATGGCAATAGATCTCAATCTGCCACAAAGACATCTATCATATCAGGTTATTACCTGATACGTGATTTCACGGAAGACTATAAGGAAATGACAGATCCTAAAATAACAAAAGCTGAAGGTGGACTTTATGCCCGAATAGCTAATAACTTTTAAATATACCTGTTATATATATCAGGCAAGGAAAGCCATCTTACGGAATTATAAACACCGTAAGATGGCTTTTTTATCATTTATCCTTCACTACTCTTTTACTTTCTTTGTATTTTTGTACACTTGTACAGGTTTGAGACAAACCAATTTTATAAAAACATACTAAAAAAACAGATTCTATGAACAACGACAAAGGACTGGACTCTAAATCCACGACTGCGAATGAAGAAAAAAAACTGTTTATCGAAACTTACGGCTGCCAGATGAATGTGGCAGACAGTGAGGTAGTAGCATCCGTTATGCAAATGGACGGATATGCTATAACTGATAAACTGGAAGATGCCGATGCAGTATTCATCAACACATGTTCGGTGCGCGACAATGCCGAACAACGAGTTATTCAACGCCTCGAGCATCTGAATGCTATCAAGCGTAAGCACAAACCCGGAATGATAATAGGTGTACTTGGCTGTATGGCAGAACGTGCAAAAGAAGAATTGCTCGAAAAACATCATGCCGATGTTGTGGTGGGCCCCGATGCTTATCTGGATTTGCCTAACCTGATAGGTGCCGCCGAATGTGGCGAAAAAGCTATCAATGTACAATTGTCTAAAACCGAGACTTATAAGGATGTAATTCCGCTTAAAATAGGCGGTAATCATATATCGGGATATGTATCCATTATGCGTGGATGCGATAAGTTCTGCACCTATTGCATCGTTCCTTTCACTCGTGGTCGTGAGCGTAGCCGCGAACCTCAGAGTATATTAAACGAAGTAGTAGCCCTTCGCGACAAGAATTTCAAAGAAGTAACTCTATTGGGACAAAACGTAAATTCGTACCGTTTCGAAGAAGCTGACGGAACTATCGTCGATTTTTCTAAACTGCTCGAAATGGTTGCCCTCATAGCACCTAAAATGCGTATTCGTTTCACGACATCGCATCCGCGCGATATGAATGATGAAACGCTGGAAACGATAGCGAAATACGACAATCTCTGCAAGTTTATTCATCTGCCTGTGCAAACCGGCAGTTCGCGTATGTTAAAACTGATGAATCGCAAATACGACCGCGAATGGTATCTCGAACGCATAGCGGCAATCAACCGCATTATCCCCGGCTGTGGCCTGTCTACCGATATTATGTGCGGCTATCACGACGAGACGGAAGAAGATCAGGAAGAAACACTATCGCTTATGCGTGAGGTTTGTTTCGATCAGGCATTTATGTTCAAATATTCGGAGCGTCCGGGTACTTATGCGTCTAAAAAATTGGAAGACAATGTTCCCGAAGAGGTAAAAGCGAAACGCTTACAAGATATTATCGATCTGCAAATAGAATGTTCGAAAAGAAGCAACCTAAAAGATATAGGTAAAACATTCGAAGTGTTGGTAGAGGGATTTTCTAAACGTTCCAAAGATCAGCTATTTGGTCGTACTTCTCAAAACAAGGTAGTAATATTTGATAAAGGCAGCTACCGAATAGGAGATTTTGTGAACGTAAAAATAACGCATATTACATCGGCAACTCTATTTGGAGAAGCTGTGTAAAAGCCTATTTTCATTTTTTAGGGATGCTTTAGTTCTTCTTATCAAAAAAAGAACTAATTTAGTCTTCCTGTTTTGAATTTAGATTATTTGACTAAACAAGATCAAGACTTGTTTGTTTATAAATAGGAACGTAAAAGTAAAATAACAATTTAAAGAAATTAATATTATGGGTAAGACTGGTTCTAACTTATTGTTTTTAGCCGTAGGCGCTGCGATAGGTGCTGCTGTTGGTTATGTTGCCGCTTCTGAAAAAAAAGAGCAATGGTTGAGAGACATCAATAGTCTTGTAGACAAAGTGAAAGGTAATGTAAAAACGGCTGCGAATAAAGGAAGAGAAAAAGTAGACGAATTAGCAAGTAAGATTGATGCTGAATAATTCAGAAAAAGATAAAGATTTTAGTACCTTACTTGACGAAGTTAAGTTAGACCTATTAAGCTATACCAACACGAGGATCAAGCTGTTCAAGCTTGATGCCTTCGAGAAGCTTGGCATATCTGCCTCAGCTATGGGGTATGGCTTAATAGTTATTACTCTTGTCTTTACTATTCTGTTCTTTGTACTTATAGGCCTTGCCTTCTTTATCGGTGAGTTGCTAAAAAGTTTAGCACTTGGTTTTGCTATTCTGGCAGGATTTTCTATTCTGGTTCTGATTATAATATTAATCTGTGGAAAACCACTTAGAATGTTCTTATTGAACAAGATAATTGTTTTCCTTCAAAATTTGGATAAGAATGAGTCAGAATAAATTAACACCGTTAAATATTCTCCGCCGGGAGAAACAAATACTCAGAAGCGAGTGTGCCGAGGGTGAAGCACGACTAGGCGAACACTGGTCGTATGTGACTGATAATTTCACCTCGCTCCTATTCACCGGTGCTTTAAATGGAGTACGCCGCAAACTGGGATTTGGCGGTTCTCCGAAACGTGAGGACAAAGAAAATGAGAATAGTAGCAACCATGGTTCCAATGGTCTGATTCAAGGGGTACTGGCCGGATTATTGGCTGTATCACCACTCTTGTGGGAAATGGCACAACCAATGATTATGGGCTTTGCTATGAAGAAAGTAAAATCGATCTTCACCCGCAAAAAGAAGAAGAAAAAGAGACGTGACGACGATGACGATTAAAAAAGAGCTAATGTTTTTCATTAGCTCTTTTTTTGTATTAGTATATCTTTCTCTTTGTCATCCCGATACGTAGTGAGGGATCTATTGTTGTTGTCTTGCTATAACTGAAAGCAGATCCCTCCTTTCAGTTCGGGATGACGGACAAGGCATAATGATTATAAAAGTATAGACGACTCCTATAATTATATAAAATTCAGGTTTTAATTATCGCCTTTCTTAAACTCGGTTCTTTTCCCCGCAAAAATATCATATCTGCGGAATTCACATTGCAGCGAACCGTTCACCAACGGATATTTCTTAGTTGGTTTCAATCCTATCTTATTGAAACATTCTCGTTGATAGCTCAATATCCAAGCCGAGTAGCCCATAAACACATGTTTTAACCGTTCGCCTATCATTTCGTACAGACCAAACAGATCGTCGGGCTGAATACGTTCGCCATAGGGAGGATTGGTTATCAGAATACCTTTCTCGGCAGGAGCTTTATCGTATTTCTCGAAAGGTTTTACCTCTAGGTTGATATGTCGCTGAAGATTTGCACTCTTTACATTTTCGGCTGCAATCTCAATAGCCTCGGCTGATATATCCGAGCCATATATTTTGTATTTGAACTCACGCTCGCCACTATCGTCATTGTAGATTGTATCGAATAGATCCTGATTGAAGTTTTTCCATTTCTCGAATGCGAACTTACTGCGATAAATGCCCGGAGGTACATTCATTGCTATCATGGCAGCCTCGATAAGCAATGTTCCCGAACCACACATGGGATCGACAAAGTCGCTTTCGCCACGCCATCCTGTTTTCAAGATCATTCCTGCGGCTAACACCTCGTTAAGCGGGGCTTCGGTTTGTGCAACGCGATAACCTCTCTTATGCAGTGATTCGCCCGAACTGTCGAATGATAATGTACACTTGTCGTGTGCTATATGGAAGTTAATAAGCAGATCAGGGTCTTTCACATCCACAGATGGACGCTTGCTTGTCTTTTGCATAAAGTAGTCGGCAATGGCATCTTTCACCCTATAAGCTACAAACTTAGAATGCGTAAACAGTTCGGAGAAAGTAATGGCATCGATAGCAAAAGTGCTGTCTTCTGTCATATGCTCATACCAGTTCATGGCTTTTACCTTCTTGTATATATCATCCGCATTCCGTGCAGTAAACTGATAAACAGGGCGCAATATGCGCAGAGCCGTGCGGCACTGTATATTGGCTCTGTAAAGAAGGGCGAGATCTCCTTCGAAAGAAACCATTCGAGTTCCTATTTCGAGATTATTAGCACCTAGTCCTATTAGTTCTTCAGCTAATACTTCTTCGAGGCCTGCCATTGTTTTGGCTATCATTGCAAAATTCCGTCCGTTCATTCTGTCTTTTTATTATTGAGGTCGGTGACCTTTTTTAGTTGTTTACTTAATTATAAAAACAGTAATCCCTTACAGTTTTATCTTTTTCGATTTACCCTTCGATTCGTTATGGAAAGCATCTACAGCAGTCACAACATACTTATATTGCTTCTTCCCTCCTTCGTAAGGTAATACACAGCTTGTTTCTCGGGTTATAGCCACAATATTCTGCGCATTTTCTATATTTTCCGGTTCTCCTTTTGCAAAGCGATACACTACGTAATACTGAGCCGTTTCGGGATCATATTTTTCATGATTGCTTGTCCAATGGAGAATATGAGCCGTCTGGGTATATTCCTCTTTTATCTTACCTATTGTTTTAGGTTGTTTGTCGTGCATATGTGTATATGCAGGAATAAGTGCAGGATAGCGGTGATAGTTCTTGCGAAGCTGATCTTCTATTCCTTTGTAGTTGTCGAGCAACTCGTATGCAGGCCAGAAACAATTACCGTGCACAGTCGGAAAACTGCGAGACAATAACATCTTTTCGGCAAGTTGGGTATCGCCCGTAGCAGTTTTAGCATCCATAGTACGCTTCACATCTTGACCGATATAGAGCGGTTGTCCGAAATTATTGGCAGCCCACCAGTTAATCAGCGTCTTATAGTCGGCAGCAGTATGTCCTATTTCCCAATATATCTGAGGCATGTTGTAATCTATCCAGCCTTTTTCGACCCATAGTTTCACGTCTGCATACAGATCATCGTAATTCTGCAAACCATTTGTATTACTACCCGAACCATCAGGCGTACTTTTCACATTACGATAGATACCAAACGGACTGATACCGAAACGCACCCAAGGTTTAGTGCTTGCAATCGTATATTTTACATCTTTGATTAGTGTATTCACATTGTTGCGTCGCCAGTCACCCAGTTGGTTTCCTGTATATCCTTGTTGTTTTCCGTATGTATTGAAACTTTTGTCATCGGGGAAGCCTTCGCCCATAATAGGGTAAGGATAGAAATAGTCGTCCATGTGAATAGCATCTACATCGTAACGCATAACTATATCTTTCACTACCTGACAGATGTATTCCTGATTTTTAGGAATACCCGGATCGAAATATATCTTGCCGCCAAAGGTTACGAAGCGTTCGGGTTCTCTGTAATATAAGTGATTGCTGACTAATTGATCGTTTGTACTGGTTGTTACACGATAAGGATTGAGCCATGCATGCAGTTCCATATTACGTTTATGGCATTCTTCTATCAGAAAAGCCAATGGATCGAAATTACCTTGCGGAGCTTTTCCCTGTGTACCTGTGAGATGAGCACTCCAAGGTTCGAGATTCGATTTGTAGAATGTATCGGATTGTGGGCGTACCTGAAAAATTATAGCATTGATACCGTCGGCTTGCAGTTGATCTAACGATCTCACGAAGTATGCTTTCATCTGCTCCGGACTCATAGTACGGTAACGTGATTGCCATGCTGTGCTCAACCATGCACCTCTAAACTCTCTTTTAGGGTTCTTTAGATCGGCAAATTTCACTTGTTGTTTTTGTGTTCCACAAGATGAAAGGATGGTAAGAAAAATGGTTATTATCGACAGATAAAGGATGTTATTTCGCTTCATAGTTGAATACATTGTTTATTTAGCCTACAAAAATAGGAATAATATATAGAATGTCTTTATGATGACTGATAATAGTTACCACATATAATACTTAATATAATTTGAAATGTTAAATATATAGTGTATTTTTGCCACGTACTAAATTTTACAAATTATAACAATATTTTTATTTATGAGACAATTAAATTCAGTTTTAAGGCTGACCCTATTGCTATGCCTTGCACTTTCTTTTACATTTTGTAGTAGTGATGATGACAATGACAATCCTATTGACAATAATGTTGTTGTTGACACTCCGGGTCTGATTTCAGGACTAGGAGATAAAGAAGGTGAGCTTACGGGGACACCGTTCGTTTTACCCACAGGTATAACTTTAGATGGTGTAATTACAGGAAGTAGAAGTCATTACTATAAATCCCTCGCTTCGAAAGAATCTAAATTATCTTCTCAATTAGTAAGTGATTTTATTACGAAGGCTTCTGCTGAAGCTGATGTAGTAATGGGTAGCGGTTACTATGTAAGCCTATATATTCCTCTTAAAAACACAACAGCACAAGACATAGAAGTTACATTTCCTGCGGGAACAATTATAGTATCCAACTCGGGGGATTATCAAAATGGTGTTTTGTTGAAAAAAGTGAGCGTTAAAGTTCCGGCTGACAATAAAACATTAGGATTTGTTTTACTCATGTATTGTGGAAATAATAGCAAGAGCTCTTCATCATCATCAGAGACGTACAAATGGGGAGTAGTATCTAACTCGTCTTTAATAGTTGATCTGTGCAACAGATTAGCAGATAAAAAGATAAATTATGAAGAATTTGAAAAGGGAGAAGAGGCATATAATGATCAATGTGTAGAATTACAATCAATCTTATGGTCTCTTACTGATTACGGCGATGCTCTGAATACGAATCAAATTCAATGGATCGATGCACTGCCTAAGAGTGCAAAATAAATATACCTTTATTATAAAAAATACGGCTGCTTCATATTGAGGCAGCCGTATTTTTTTTGTCCTTTAATTTTTTAAAAGGAAGTATGAGTTGTCAACGAATTGATTGTAATTGTAACTATCATTCTCTTTGTCATTCCGAAACGATAGCCCCTCCTAACCTCCCCTAAGGGGAGGAATACAAAGAGGGTATACAAGAGCCCCTCCTTGGGAGGGGTTGGGGAGGCTAAGATCCCTCACTGCGTATCGGGATGACAGAGGCGAGTATTTAGTCCCCCTTGGGGGGATTAGGGGGCTGGGAGGGGTTGGGGAGGCTAAATAAATCCCTCCTTTCAGTTTGGGATGACAAAGAGAGAGAAAAGAGGAGCTGACAGATAGAAACGAAAAACAGATCAATAAACAGAAAATGATAATTACACTAAACTCTTATTAAATTTATATTTCTGAAAACAAACATAATAATGTGCTATACTGTTCATATTACCGGATACATTTACAAATAGTTATCGATATGTTTTTTGACCGAAAATATCCGAACTTAATTTAGATTAAAAAATACTTCAAATCCGATGTTACATTATTTCGGTTACTTCGTCATATAAGTAGATATGGAATTAGAGAGATTTAAAATAATGGTGATGCCGCTCCGCGAAAAGATGCATTTTTTTGCAAGGAGCATGCTCGCAAATGATATCGATGCGGAAGATGCCGTTCAGGAAACCTATCTCAGGTTGTGGAATGTCAGATTGCAGCTCGACGATCATCCTAATCCGCATGGATTTGCCATGCAGACTCTCAAAAATATCTGTATCGACAAATTGAGAGCTGACAGACCGAAATTGTCGTTAGATAATGTACAGATTGCCGAAGGAAGTATAAATCCTTATACCTACACAGAGCAAAGTGATACTGTAGAGATTATCCGGAAGATTATCGACTCTTTGCCTGAACTGCAACGCAGGATCATGTTGATGAGAGATATAGAAGGATATGAATTGAGCGAGATTGCAGATATAACAGGCTCGGAACCTACTGCTGTAAGAGTAAATCTATCGAGAGCGCGAAAAAGAGTTCGTGATATATACATAGACATGAATAAAATAAGACAACAAGGGATATGAAGGATATAGATAAAATAATAGAGAAATACTTTGATGGTGATACATCTCTTGCAGAAGAAAAAATGCTTCGCAATTATTTTCTGCAAGCTGATATCGAAGAAAGACATAGGGTATATGCCCCGATGTTTAATTTCTTTGCCGAAGAGCGAAAAGAAACAACGGAAACAAAACCGAAAAAAGCTAAAAAGAGATTCTCGTTGTATGCCTGGAGCAGCATTGCAGCATGTATATTGCTCTTAGCCGTCATGAGACTTGCATATATGACACCTGAAAATGTCAATGATCAATCGATGGTTTACATAGATGGAAAAAGAATATCGGATGTGCACATAATAAACAATCAGGCGCTGATTTCTATCGAAAATATCTCTGATGTGGATGAAGACGTTCTCAATTCGCAAATAGGAATACTCAATTCATTTACCGAATAAAATCAACAAGCGATGAAATATAAAATATTAATATTACTCTGTATGACACAAATGATCGCCCTCGGTGCATTTGCTCAAAATCATCTGAAGATAAAAACTGTCTTTGATGAATATGGCAAACAGGATGGATCGGTTTTGGTACAATTGTCGACAGACATACTTTCGCAGGGGAGTAAGATTACTCTTTACAAGAGCCTTATTATGGACGAAAGTGACAGGAAAAATCAACAAATACGGCAAGCCATAGAGGTCGATATCCAAAACGGAACTAAAATATCGGAATTGAAGAAAGACGGTAAAGTTGAATCGGGTATGTATTATTTGGGAATAAACAAGTCGTCGGGAACGAACGAATATATTCTCTACAAAAATAAGTCGAGAAAAATAACACTCGTATACCTGCAAGGCGATTTCCCGCCTCAACAGTTAGAATACGAATTGCAGAAGCTTAAAGATTTATTCATCTATGTGAATAACAAACGATTGAAACTGCAATAGATAATAATAAAGTGCATTCAGATTCTCAGTGTAAGTAAGAAATTAAACAATTAATAGATATGAAAAAGTTGATTATCCTCCCGTTCATATGCCTTGCGGTAATATCGCTGCGTGCAAATGATATTGTATGTGCTCAAGATACTGTTATAAGAACAGTTGTAACAGTTTCCGAAACAGACCCTGTAACAGGGGTCGTAACAGCCACTACCACCGAAACAGAAAAAATAATACCCATAAAAAACGAAGTCAGTAGCAATATAGCGTTCGACGGAGCTGATTACAACTTCATCTTCTCGTGGAAAAAGAAGAAGAAACTGAGCCCCCATTGGACTGGATTCGGTATGGGATTTATGAATTACAACAACAATGATATACCAAACGGCAGCTTACAATTGAGCCGTTCTCATAACTTCACCTTAAACTTATTCGATTATCACAGACAGATAAAAAATTCGAACTGGCTTTTTGTTAGCGGTATAGGTTTCGAATGGTCGCGCTACCATTTCCGCGACAATGCTGCCTTGACCCGTATAGACGGCGTTACCCGATTCGAACCGGCTCCCGAAGGTATAAACTACAATTCATCGAAACTCTTGGTGTACTATGTTACAATACCGTTATTGATGGAATATCAGACATCAGGCCTTCATGTATCGGGAGGGGTTGTCGGATTTATAAAATATTATTCCAAGTCGCAGGTGAACTTCTATACGGATAATGGAAGGGTTGTACAAAATATGGGGCGTGATCTTAATATCCGCCCTATCGATTTAAAGTTAAGATTACAGGCAGGTATTAATGGTATTCATGTTTACGGTTACTATTCTCCTTTATCGATGTTTAGCAAAGATAAAGGACCTGATTTGAGAACATATACCATCGGTGTTATGATAGGAATTTAAACAACAATATTAACTTTGTATCTTGACTATTTAATCAGTTGATCTTGGCTTTTATTCATATTGGGTAAAAGCTAAGATTTGCTTAATATATAACGTATGAGATACATAATATTCTATATTCTTCTCATCCTTTCGCTCGGATTATCGGCATCTCAACCTCTGAAAATCGGCGTAATATCAGACACACATTATCTTTCGGAGAGACTGATGGATGACGGCAATGCAATAAACAATTATATTGCATCCAGCGGAAAGAATATAAAAGCTGTTCCCCAAGTGTTAGATCAGGTTCTGGCTTATTATAATGAAAACAAACCGGATATATTGCTCGTAAGTGGTGATATGACTAAAGATGGCGAAAAACAGAGCCATCTCGATTTCAGAGCGAGACTGAAACCGTTGCAGGATAGAGGAACGAAGGTTTTTGTCATTCCCGGCAATCACGACATCAATATGCCCAATGCCGTAAGATTTGAAGGCGACAAGGCCGAGCCGGTAGATAATGTCTCCCCCCAAGAATTTGCAGATATTTATAAAGATTGTGGTTATGGAACGGCTTTGAAACGCGATACGGCATCACTAAGTTATGTCGCTCAACTGGATAACGGCACATGGCTTTTAGCTATCGATGTAGCCCGCTATAAAGAATACACCACCCGAAGCCTTTCGTCGGGCAAATTATCTCCCGAAACTGAAAAGTGGGTTATAGAGATTCTGGACGAAGCTAAAGAAAAGAATATACAAGTTCTGGGCATGATGCACTGGGGATTGGTCGAACACATCATGTATCAGTCTACATTTTTCAAAGACTATCTGGTAGACGACTGGCAGCGACTTGCCCCCTTGTTTGCAGATAAAGGAATGAAAGCGATCTTTACAGGTCATTTTCATGCCAATGATATTACGGCTTTTACTTCCGACAACGGAAATACGATTTACGATATCGAAACTGGAACGTTGTGCTCTTACCCCTTCTCTTATCGCTCCATCGATTACTCGCCAACGAGTATGAATATTTCAACATTTAATGTAATGTCGATCCCCCAAGATCCTTCTTTGGCCGTGAATAGCAAAATACGGATGGAGCAACTGTCTGAAAGATTGGCTACTCAAAAGATAAGCAACATGGGCTTTGGCTTGCCCGATACGGTTGTCAGCAGGATGGCAAAAGTTATGGGACAGGTATTTGTTCAACATGCTTATGGTGACGAAAAAATGACTGACGATATGAGAAAATGGATTCAGCAATTATCGCTTACACTCGATTCTCCGGTGGATATGAATGATATTGAACTGGATTTCTTCCCTGCCGATAACAATATAACAATTACTTTTTAATGATGCTAGAACTATCTCTATACCCCGATTTAATAGAAGCCGGATGTGACGAAGCAGGGCGCGGCTGCCTTGCCGGACCGGTATTTGCAGCGGCTGTTATATTACCTCCCGATTTTATATGTACTGATCTGAACGACTCCAAGCAGTTGACCGAAAAGAAGCGCTACGAATTGCGTCCTTATATAGAGGAAAAAGCTATTGCATGGGCAGTAGGCATAGTCGACCACAAAGAGATAGACGAGATTAATATCCTCAATGCTTCATTTCTGGCTATGCAACGTGCCGTAGCAGCATTAAAAGTGCGTCCCGAGCATCTGTTGATAGATGGCAACCGTTTCAAAAAATATGAAGATATTCCTCACACCTGTGTAGTTAAAGGCGATGGCAAGTTGCTACCTATTGCAGCGGCATCTATTTTGGCCAAGACGTACAGGGATGATTTCATGACTCAACTGGATGCTGACTATCCCAATTATGATTGGTGCAGCAACAAAGGTTATCCGACTAAAAAACATCGTCACGCAATAGAACTGCATGGTGTTACTCCTTATCATCGGTTAACATTCAATCTTACGGATAAGCAACTGAAATTGGAATTTTGAAGTCTCCTTTTACCAGTTTAAATACTCCTTAGCTCTGATAATATTAGATAGACAAATAGCCAAAGTGAAAGACACTATTAAATATAGAAAGTAGAGAATATTCAGTATATATTTTTCTTTATTGGAAATATCTTCAAACTCTTTAAATATAACTTTTATTCTTTTTTTCGATGCTAAATATCGGTATAATAGTGTGAATAATATAACGTACTCTATACCTAATAATATTTTATCATATAATGTTGATTTAAGATATGGATAACGCATTATAATATGAAAACTGTCTTTTACAATATAGACATTGGCTATAATGGGCATAGATAATAATACTATCAATGGCGTAGCATCATTTCTTCCATAAGAAGAACCGAACCTATATGCTCTATAAAATGCGTATCTAAGTAACTTTAGCATAAAACAATTTAATATTTAAGCCCTGCGTAAGGTCTGGTTCTGTTTCTCTCCATTTCATCTTTACCATAACCTTCCCACCCACCAAGGTAATTAGACTTCTTTTATTACCTATATAAACTCCAATCTATTTGGCTTAGCATATAAATAGTAAATCCAAAATTGCCCATTACTAATATAAGGAAAAGAATAACTAATACAGAACCAATTCTGTTTGTCTTTTGAGGAAGCTGATCGAATTCTTTTATAATTTTCTTCCATTTTTTATTTTTATAGAATAAAAAATAATTCATTATAGCTGTTATTGCAAAAAAGATGTAAATCTCAAAATTGCTATCCGATAAATGAGTATATCGATCTATAAATACTTGATAATAGATAAAAAAAGAAAATATAGTAAAAAATAATAAAATACTTATTGTTGACGCTGCCTTTACATCACTCCAAAATACGGGAAAACTCCATTTCTCAAATGATTTATAGAGTTTATAAAACAAATATTGATATGCTTTTAATATTTTCATTTTCTCTATCTAAGACGTCCATATGGGTGCGGAACACAATATCTTTCATAATCTTCAAATACCTGTCCCAGCCATTTGGATAGAAATTATCAATAATTGAATAACCAATAGAGCTACCAGCACCCATAAAAATTTATTCTTCATTCTTATAAATTCTTCTAATTTATATGGAAAGGTGGATGTAGTCCTCCTACATAAAATATCATTGATTTCACCCTTACCACTCTAAATACTCCTTAGCTCTGATAATATTAGATAGATAAATAACCAAAGTGAAAGACACTATTAAATATAGAAAGTAGAGAATATTCAATATATATTTTTCTTTATTGGAAATATCTTCAAACTCTTTAAATATAATTTTCATCCTTTTATTAGTAGCTAGATAGCAATGCATTGCACATATAATAGCAATGCATGTTAAAACAATAAATATTTTATAAAATAATGTTGTTTTAGGATATGGATAATGCATAACAATACAAATAATATTCTTTATTATTTCAATGTTCGCTATTATGGGGAAAGATAATAATACTATTAATGCCTCTGTATTTTTCCGACCCATTGAAAGCATTAATTTATATGCTCTGTAAAATGCATAACGAAATAATTTCAACATAATATCATTTAATATTTAGGTCCAGCATAGGGTCTGGTTCTGTTTCTCTCCATTTCATCTTTACCATAACCTTCCCATCCACCGGGATAATATTGATCTATGCCAAAATATCCAACACTAAGAGTCAAGGCGACCCAGCCACTCACTAATGCACCAATAACCACTCCTGCTACTGTTACTCCCGAATTTGCAGCAACCTTCGCTCCACTAATTTCATTATTATCGTATGCTACATAGTCTAAATATCCACCCGCAAAAAGACTAAAGTATCCTCCATATCTTAGAAATCGCCCAGTTTGAGCATAAGGCTGTGCATGTTTAGTTAATTTCGATAAGGTAGATATTTTTCTAACCAATCCTTTAGATGTTATATATTTCCCCTGTCCGGCTAGAGTTGTTATCTTTGCGACAGAAATACCGACTCCACCAATCATATTCAGTGATGGCAGCACACTAGACATAAGCATATTACGACCCTCTCCGGCTAAATACTCATCTCTTCTACTTTGCCAATCCCATTCCTGTTCTTTTATCTCCGACGCATATATCTTCCTCGAATCATATCCTGTGTGATAATCAAAATAATCGGCTAGTTCATCTGAATATTTGATATCTAAAGGCATTTCGTCAGCCATAGATATGCTACCTTCTTCAATTCTCTTTTTTATTTTATTGTAGCTCCATTCGTCCAGTTTGTTGGTCGATTGATCTGTATAATGTTTCTTAAAGAGTTCTTGTAACTTTTCTTCCGATTCTTTTTTCCGTGCTCCAAAATCAGGATCGAGAAAGGCTGGTAACACGATGGCTACTTTGGCACAATCGAGATACAAATCGGGCATTCCCCTTTTGGGTAATACCACGGGTAAGATATAAGCCCGCGTTTTGCCGGAACCTTTATTTCCCCACGGACCAATTGCCGTGCCTGCTCTCGATGTCCAATACACATAGCCGAGTCCATCTACCAAGACATCTTGAGTAGCTCCCAACTTACACCTGTGTTCGAATTCTGCTTGCGATATTCTTTCAGCCATATCTTAATCCCTCCATTTGTTATCGTGAGTGATACCGTTGAGTGAAACGGTTTCTGGTGCAATAACCATAGTAGTTTCAGTACCCGAATAAGCGTTTATCTTTCGTTTCAGATTAATGCAGTTTGCATTGGTAAATACGACTTCGAGTACTGTACCTGCTGTTTCTGTCCTGAAAAGGATTTTACCATCTTTTCGTTTACTCTCACGCTTCGCCCAATCATATAGGTTTTCATTTACAGACTGAGTCATGGAAAGGAATATTTGTCCGCCTGTTGTCTCATGTTGTGGTTGTCCTTTGTGATCCAGCTCTTGAGTAAATCGAATATTGAAATGCTCTATGTCAATTTTTATTTTGTTCGTGATTCTTTCTCAAGTAAGTTCTTGCTTTATCAGATATAAAATATCCTATTAACATACCTAACAACACGAAAAATGTGTAATATAAAACTTCATGTATTTCAACTTCAAATAAAGTTAGCATTAGGAGAAAAAAAAGATAAAAGAAAAATGAACTGTAAACTATAACATAGGAGTAATAATTTAATTTGTATAATATGCTCGTTTTTATTTTTCTCTGCTCTATTACCTTTTGATGCATCTCCATCTTTGCTGGAATTGCCATCTTTCTGAATTTTTCGGATTGGTTCTTTTTCTTCTTTTTATGGATTATAATTTCTAATACGATTATGGACATAAGTGCTATAGCAACCCCAATAGTACAGTAAATCTTAAATGAGTATGGGATATACTGATATAAAAATACTCTGATAATTAGAAATAAAGCGCCTAAATAATAAATTGTATTTAAAATTAATCTAAGTTTATTTTTTTCCATTTTCTAATGACTCTTTTAGCTTCTCTTTTTTTTCTTCGAGGCTTTTAATTTTGTTTTTATCAACGACTTCTTCTTCCGGATAGAATATACTTTTCAGAAGAAATGCACCTAAACCAATCCCCACAACGACCTTCACACCCAAAGGAATTTCATCGAAAGGTCTTTTGGGATCAAACCCACCGTCAGGAGGAGGATTTGATATATTATTATTTAGCATCGTTTTGTGTCCAATCCCTTGCAATCGTGCAAACTCTTCGGCTTCCCTTTCTCTTTTTTGTTGATTGTTCCAAGCTTCTCTGGATGTCCCTGTAGCTTGATTTAGAAATAAGTCTTTCCATGTGAAATATTCTTCTCGCCCAATGATGTAAGTTGCCATTCCCATTGCCAACATAAACATTTTTGTATCATGAGACCATCTTTGTAAATCTTGAGATGTTATTCTAGGTGCCTCATAGCCAGCTGTACCTCCAACAGGGAATATTGGTAGTGCAGGTGGCGGAAGCGGAATAACTGTTGCTGTTTGTACTTTACTATAATCACTCAGAATCTCATATTTACCTGTTTTTACATCTTTTTCGACAATAGGTGTAATTTCAGCAATATGTGTTTCAGAGTAATAAGTTAAGCCTTTGCGGTTATATACAGGGTTTATAATTAAAGATGTTGGAACTGATTTTTCATTTAAAGAAGTTCTCCAAGTGATAAAACCTAAATTTGCAATAACACCAGTAGGCCTACCGCCTGATTTAACAGATGTGAAAAATTGCTCTCTACTCATTATTGGTTCTGGCATACTTTACTCCCTCCATTTATTTTCATGAGTAATCCCATTCATTGATACCTTTTCAGGAGCTATAACTAAAGATGTCTTTGTCCCTGAAAAAGAATCAATTGATCGAGTAAGCCTTATACAATTTGCATTAGTAAAAACAACTTCGAGTACAGTACCCGCTGTTTCTGTTCGGAAAAGAACTTTGCCGTTTTTTCTCTTATTTTCTCTTTTTGCCCAATCGTATAAATTATAATCTGCTCCTTGTGTAATATTAATATGTATTATTCCACCTTTTGTTTCACTTTGTGGCTGTCCCTTATGATCCACAGGCTGACGAAAAGACACATTAAAATGCTCTATTTCATACTCTTTTCCGTCCAAAGAAAAAAATGCATTTACATGCGAATCTACAAACGGGAACATATTTTTTATTGCCGATACGGCTGCTGACGGATTAATTTTCATGCTTTGTAATATTTTGTGTTATTGTTATTTTACCCACTCGTTGTCGAAGTCTAACCCGTTATCAAGAAGCAGACTCTCTGCCTGTACCTCTATTTTTGTAGTCATATAAGACTCTCCTCGTTGAGTGTAGTCAACGTCTAAACTAATACAAGCGGCATTTTCGAACCAGATTTTCTCAACGGGTTCGTCATGGTCATTGAGCAATACGATGGCACCTTTCATATACTTGCATGAATTCAAAGCCCATTCTATAATGGGTTTAGGTGGGAGCATGGGTAGTGTTAAGGACAATGTCCCTCCAAACACTTGTGTAGAGGCTTTGCCTGTGTCATCTATTCCTTGCTGAAATGAGAATTCACAATTAGCCAATTCATAACCGCCATCAAGAAGAGAAAGAAGGTCTGTTCCTAAGACATCCCCTAGTTTTAAGTAACTTTTGTGTGTAAACATAAATAAGGTTTTAATAAAAATATTCGGTTAAGTTAATATTTTTATTAAAACCCCACAAATTACAAATAAAACAATTTAGTATGGAATGCTTTCGTGTAATAAAAATCAATACAATTGATCTAATAATAAATTCTCAAAAGCATAACACATGACATTAATATCCAAATTTACTTTCTAAATCCTGTGATAATTCATTAAGAAAATAGAATGTACTTTTTCTGGTATTTTGTTTAAATTCGAGATGACCGCCTATTTCTTCGAGTTGCTTATCAGTTATAAAGTCCTCGGCACGAATAAGCCTTGGGAAAGGCTGTTTGTCACTCTTTGTATTTTCGTAGAGATAAATTATATCCGTTACCTCAAGTACACATTTTCCTTGAAACAAGAATGCATTTATCCTGTATCTCATTATCATTTTCTCGCGTACCCCCTTCGTGTCGATAGGAAGCACTAACTCCACTCTCGATTTGGCAATAATCTCTCGATTCCTATTGTCGTATCTCACACTCGATCTGAAAGGATCTCTGTCATAATTGACCTTAGCCCATTCTCTCAGTATCTGATAGTTATCACTCTCGGATGTGCCTTCTTTAAGCTGTATTTCCTTTAGAAACACAACCTTTCCTTCGACTTCCGACACTTCCATGAATTTTTCGCCTTGCTTCACAACTTGAGCAAAGCCCATAGAGCAAAACATGAAGCATACAATAGTTAGTAAGTATCTATTCATTAGGTTGAGTTTTTTAAGGTCGCTGACCCTATGTTATTACAAATATAAGAAATATTTTACAAAACGCTCCGAATAGATTCCCTTTGTATGCTAGCTTATGCTCTTGCTATCAAGTGATTTTTAAGTATATTCGAATACATTTCGAGGAGTTTCGACCATAAATAATCTATATCCTTATTCTCTATATCGATCTTTTCTATTTGCTTGTGAAGATAGTTTTTAAACTTATCCACATCTTCGCTCGTATATTTATCAGCAAATCGTTGCTCGTTATGCAACAGATCGTGAGCGATATAATTGCCTGCAAATATCTCGTAATTTCTATGTATTTCCTTATCGATTATATTAGCTATGATTTCGACCTGCACACGTTTATCAGGCTCGGTAATCTTATCTATTTCGGCATTGATACATGTACCAAACCGGAATATAACATTTCCTTTCTGACCTAAGATTCCCATTTCCATATTCAAAAGATCGTCACGCTGACTTTTCTTAAATTCGGGATTATCTCTTTTCAGTTGAAACTCTTTCGCCTTCAAATAATCGCAAGGATCATATTCGTAAGATATAGCTATCGGTATAATGTTAAGTTCTCTTATGCTATCGATAAACGGTGTTTTTTCGGGACTCAATGCCAACATTTTCAGCAAGCTGATCTGTGTTCTGTCGTTCGAGTCTTTTGCACGTCCTTCACGTTGTGCCAACCATACCGATTCACCTTTGGTAGTGATACAGTAGTGAATATAATCAGACATGTGTTTAGAAGCCGTCAACTGTTCGCGAACACCCAAACCACGTCTTACAATAAAACTTTTATTGAGACGAACCAGCTTTTCTATCCATGAATGGATCAGCAGATTATCGCCAATAGCTATCTCGGTAGTATCTAAATTCTGTTCGCATCGAAGTATATTCAGAAACCCTGCATCGAGAACTATATCACGGTGATTGGATATAAACAAATGTTCTACACTTCCATCTATATTGTCCCAGCATTCGCCTTTAAGCAAAGTTGTAGATTTACGAGCCAACATCCATACAGTATTGTATATCATGTCGAACTGAAAATCGTGTTTCGTATTGTAGCTCGACATGGCAGCAGAGAAGCCCTCCCAGTCAATATCGGGCATAATGTATCTTACGGCATGCTGGAAGCCGGGATCTACTAATATATCCTGTATTGCTTGTCTAACCTCATCATCCGACAGAGGCGCTATGTCATCAAACTCTTTATTCATGGTATATTATTAACTAAAGTGTCAATTAAATTCGTTTTCTATTATTTCTGTTAAGACATCCGTAATATTTAAACCTGCAGCAGCTACCTGCTGTGGTATAAAACTTGTGGCTGTCATACCTGGAGTCGTGTTAACTTCCAGTAGGTATGGTATATTGTCTGATATTATATAATCGGTTCTGGCAATGCCCTTTGCTCCCACCAGATCGTATACTTTGAGTGTCAATGCCTGAATCAGATTTGTCATTTCATCCGAAATGCGGGCAGGAGTAATCTCTTCAACTTGCCCCTCGTATTTGGCATCATAATCAAAAAACTCGTTTGTTGTCACTACCTCCGTAATGGGAAAAACAACTTCTTTGTCTTTTACTTTATAACAACCGCAGGTCACTTCTGTTCCCTTTATAAAGCTCTCGATAATCACTTCATTAGCTTCTTTGAATGCAATGTCGATAGCATTTTTCAATTCTTCCTTAACCTTTACTTTCGTAGTTGCAAAGCTCGATCCGCCGATACTTGGCTTCACAAACACAGGCAAACCCAATCGGGCAACGATAGCTTCTGTATCATAACTTTGTCTTTCGCTTAAATGAACCGAATCGGCAACCACTAGTCCAAAGTTTTTAAGATAATTGTTGCAGATATATTTATTGAAAGTAAGTGCCGAAGCCATCATTCCAGCAGATGAATAAGGTATTTGCAGCATATCGAAATATCCCTGTAAACGACCATCCTCCCCCGGAGTGCCATGTATTGTTATATAAGCAAAGTCGAAAGGTACTTTTTTATTCTGTCTTTTGTCTACAAAACTAAAATCATTTTTATCTACAAGGCTTTTTTCACCATCTATATCAACAGTCCAGCCCTTGCGTGTTATCTCAACTTTGTAAACATTGTATTTTTCTTTATCTAAGAAAGAATAGATGCCGACCATGCTTTTTGCCGACACGATTGCTTCTGAGGAATAGCCCCCCCACACTATAGCAACGTTCTTTTTCATATAACTTACTGACTATATTTTAGTTTTTATTAGATATCACGACTCGATATGTATCCGCGCCACTTTTCGAGCAACTGTTGCATATCGGCAGGAACAGGTGCTTCGAACATAAGTTCTTCGCCGGTAGTCGGCTGCACAAAGCCCAGTGTTTGTGCATGCAGTGCCTGACGTGGGCACAGAGTGAAGCAATTTTGTACAAACTGCTTGTATTTAGAGAAATTAGTTCCTTTCAACACTTCATTTCCACCATAGCGGGCATCATTGAAGAGTGTATGACCAATGTGCTTCATATGCACACGTATCTGATGAGTACGCCCTGTTTCCAATCGGCACTGGACAAGGGTTACATAGCCCAATCGCTCCAATACTTTGTAGTGAGTAACGGCAGGTTTGCCATGCTCTCCATCTTCGAAAACAGTCATTTGCAGGCGGTCTTTAGGATGACGGCCGATGTTTCCTTCTATACGTCCCTCATCTTCAATTACATTTCCCCACACAAGTGCAAGGTATTGTCTTTTAGTTGTCTTATTGAAAAATTGAGCCGACAGATTAGCCTTTGCATTCGGATTCTTAGCAGCAACTATAAGCCCCGATGTATCTTTGTCTATACGATGCACAACGCCCAGACGAGGGTCTTTAGCATCATATTCGGGTGTATCTTTCAAACGCCACGCGATAGCATTTACCATAGTTCCCTGATAATTGCCAAAGCCGGGATGCACAACTAAACCCGGAGGTTTATTGATCACCATTACATCTTTATCTTCGTATACTACATCTAGTGGAATATCTTCGGGCAGAATCTCCAGCACACGAGGTGGGCGATCCATAACCAACGAAATGATATCGTTTGGTTTTATTTTGTAGTTCGATTTTACAGGCACGTCGTTTACCAATATACAATTGGCTTCGGCGGCTTGTTGTATTCTGTTACGAGAAACATTTACAATATGCATAGATAAATATTTATCCACACGCATCGCACCCTGCCCTTTATCGGCTACAAACCGATAATGTTCATGCATTTCGGGACTTTGTTCTTCAGCTAGTTCCTCGATAAGATCTTCTTCCAAAAAATCTTCTATTTCATCAAATGAATCTTCTATCATTACTTAAAAAAAGATTTTTCTATAGTGTTGTTGTTAGTCGCAGGATTTTCCTGTTCTAAGCTATCGACGCCTGTGTCTTCACCGCCACCTCCTACTGCCATTCTGAGTGTAGAGCCTTTAGGTATTTTCTGTCCGGCTGTCAGTTGTTGCCCTTTATACGAAAGGGACATAACCAGACCGACATAGGCTGATGGTACATGGTCGATAATAATATTGTTAAAACCAAGCGAATTTAATTGCGCTTCGGCCTGACGTTGCGAGTAGTCTCTAAGTTCGGGTATTGCCACCATCTGTACAGATTTGGCTTGTACGATAAGGAAAACCGTACGCCCTCTTTTTACGTTTGCCATCTCTTTTGGCACCTGATCTATAATAGCACCCGGTACACCTCCTGCCAAAAAGACCGAATCGATTATCTCATATTTCAGATCCGAAGCCCGCAATATGCTTGCAGCTTCGTCTACTTGCAGTCCTTTGATTGTCGGCACAGCTATTGTCTCGTTGTGTTTGGTATAATAACTAAGTGCTACAAGAATTATGGTTATCAATACAACCAATACAAGAGCCATCAGAAGTAGATTCTTAACGTAAACGTTTGATAGAATTTTAAATAGAATGCTTTTTTTCTTTTCCATGCGCTTTATTCAATACGAATATAAATGCAAAAATATTAAAAAAAGCGTTCAACTCCCTTATTTATCCTACATATTTAAGTTATTATATGATAAAGGGATTAATAGCAGAGGAATAGCAATATTTTCTTACCGAAAGGTCAAAAATAAGTAACTGCCAGATAAATATAGGTAATGTTAATCAGTCATTATATTTATTTTGTTCTTTTTTCAACTAACGCGCCTACAGGCTTGTTTTTCATTTTGCCTTGATGCAAAACGAGACAGACGCTAGACGTGCGTCAGCATCTGCGCCTAGGTTGTGCAGCCGTTATGCGAACGGTGAAATTGCCGTTAAAAACCAAATGTCGACCAAAGGGAGAGTGTATTTGGTTTAGACAATAAGCCGATTCGCATAGGCGAGCAACCAGCGCTAGCCTTTTGGTTCGTTTTGGGCAATGTCAAAATGAACAGAGATAAAGTTGAAAGAAAAAAAACAAAATAAATATAACGATTGATTTGCATAAGTAGCTAAAGAAACTAATCAGCACATCACCTCATTAACCATTAGCAAAAACGCTATAAACAGATATATATACAACTGTAAGGAAAATAGTAGCCATGAGAATTCTGGCTCTATTGTGGGAAAGAACGGGAACACAAAGTTCTTCTTTAGGCACTTTAAGAATATAATGGCGTGCCGACAAATAGATGAAGTGGCAAAAGAAACCCGCCAAAACACCAAGTACAATTCCGCCAAGTATATCGGTTATAAAATGAACACCGAGATAAATACGTGAGTAACAGGTTATAGATGCCCACACAATAGCAAAGATTGTATAAGGGCGGTATTTAAACAGTAGAGATGTAAAGGCAACTATGCCAAAACCATTGGCAGCATGCGATGAAACAAAGCCCAAACGCCCTCCACGATAGCCACGGACGACACTTACCAAATCTTTAAAGTCGGGATGATGTGTAGGTCGGTAACGCTCGAAAAAAGGTTTGATAAAGCTTGAAGATATCTGATCACACAATACACCAACCAATGCACCGCACAGAATGAGAACCAGTGCCTCTTTCCATTTTATTTTATATATATATACTATGAGAACAACGATTACAAGAGGTAGCCAAACAATTTTGCCACTGTAAAGTTCCATGAAATTGTCCCAGTACGGGGAATGATGTTCGTTCAACCACAAAAAGTAGTTTCTCTCTATTGGCAGTAGCTTCTCGACTAAGCTCATCCGTTTTTCATAATATTAGTTATCGTTCTAAATTATTTCTATTTTCTCGCGCTGAATCCAGCCGATACTACCGTTGTCTATTTCTATTTCGAGCCAGCTACGGTCTTCTTTTGTTATCGTCACCTTTGTTCCTGCATGCAGGATAAACAGTTCTTTACTGTTCATATCGGGCGAACTGACTACCGAAGCCGAGCCTGCCATAATGATAGCTGTGTCGCGGTTTTCTATCCGTCGTTTCTGATTGAACGAGAATATGTTGGCAAATATAGTAAATAGAATTAAAATTATACCTGCATAAAATGCTCCTTTCTTCACTACAATAAGTTTGGTAAAGAAAAACAGAGCTAAACATAGAATAAAAAGCACAAAAGATACAACGCCAAATGTAGCCCAGCGATTAGAACTAAGCAGATTCTGAACGGCTGTAAACCACGTGCTGAGAAAGAATGTGTCAGCCACTAATATTTTATCCTCTATTTTGGTAGAAACATAATCTATATTGTGGCGAATATCTCTGTCGCCCGGATCGAGCAACAATGCTTTTTCGTAGTACAACCGTGCTTTAGCTACTTCGTTGATTCGGAAATAAGCATTGCCAAGATTATAGTAAAGGTCTGCCGATTCGCGTCCCTGTTCTTTTTCTGTCAACATCTCTTTCTCAAGAAGTTCTATTGTTTGGCGGTAGTCGCCGTTATCATAGGTTTCCCGTGCCTGCTCGGCTACCGATTGGGCATTTACTGCCCAAGATATAGCAAACAGAAGTAAAAATGATAATATGATTCGTTTCATAGACTTGTATGAATAATTGTAATTAAATATAAATTGAGCCTCCCCAACCCCTCCAACAGAGGGGCTCGTGCCTCCCCTTAGGGGAGGTTAGGAGGGGCGTTTCGTACTTTCCATCTTACCGATAGCATCTACTGTTTCGGCATAGAGATTGTCCATTGCCTTATCTGATTCTGCCGGAGCATAACGAGCAAATTCGCAGGTATCGAGTATCGATATATATTGGCTCACCAGATTTTCGTCTGCTCCATATCTCAACAACTCAAATTCGATATTCTCACGGCTAAGATCAGCCACAGGAATTGTCAGTTTATCACTCAGATATCCCCACACGGCACGCAGTACTTCTTCGTAAAAGCCATCTTTATTGTGAGTAGCAAGATATTTCTTAGCCAGCTTGAGACGCTTGGTCGCCACCTTATTTGCTTTCTTGGTACGCATCATCGCTATATCCGAATTCGCTTTTATTTGCTTACGGTATACGATAAGGAATGTGGAGAACAACACTACCGGAATTATGTACCACAACAGATAAGCTACCGTATCGACAGTAAAGTCGTTAGGGTTGGAAAAAGACATATCGCCTGTTTTCAGATAACGGATATCTTGTTCTACTTCCACTTCACGTTGGTTCATATAACTCGTTGCCGAGTTGTTCTTTCCGGCATTGGGGTCTTTCTCTACTTCGAGATCATAAGCAGGAGATGAAAGAGTTTTATACGATTTACTATCGGTATCGTAATACGAAAATTCGATAGGCGGAATAGTAAATTTACCCGGATAACGTGGAATAAAGAGGTATTCTATCGATTTGGTTCCCGACAGGCCTTTCTCTGTTATTTTGAAATCGTTATTTATCTTAGGATCGTAAGTCTCGAAATCTTTAGGGAAAACGACATCAGGTGTTTTTATCAGTTTCAGGTTACCTGTACCTACTATATCCAGTTTGATGGTTACAGCATCATTCGCTTTTATTTTTTGAGCCGAGATAGTTGGTTTCAGCGTGAAAGTTCCTAAGCCACCCGAGAAGTTGGCTGGCTTACCCGCCGGTAGTGGAGATACATCGACAGTCACAGGTGTTGTTTTCAGCACCTTACGACTCTCGGTCATTACATCCTGAGGGCCAAAGAATGTATCGACACGCTGTCCCGAACTTACTTCGAATACAATCTCCATTGCTCCCGAAGGAATGGTTATCTTACCCGAACGTTGCGGAAACAACAGTGTTTTTTTCACATCGATAGTCATATAGTTACGTCCGTTGTAATGCTCCATTATCAATTGACGATTGGCAGGAAGATCGAACTCTTCCGTCATAAAACCTTCAAACTCGGGAAACTCGATCTTACCTACATTTCTGATGCGCAGCGTAGTGTAAAACTTGAAAGTAACCATTACAGCTTCCTGTTCGTTTACCTTGGTTTTGGAGAAAATAGCACGAACAAAAGCATCTTTGGGATTAACTTCTCCTACCGACGATGATGTGATTGCCTGCGGCTGCTGGCCGGGTTGTGTAGGTTGGGCATTTTTGTCGACAGGCAGTACTCTTATTTGTTTCGTATTCGACGTATAGTTACTGCCACCCATCTTGATAGATGCGGCAGGAAGCGTAAACGTTCCTTCCTCTTTTGCCATTACCACATAGGTATAGGTAACATTGCTTTCGGATGTTACTTTACCGTTGATATTGGACGAGCTATACACCTGCGATATGGATGGACCGAACAAGACATCGAAACCTTTAATATTTTCGGGAACATCTATGTCTTTACCCGAACCGCCTTTAAGTATATATTGCAACTGGAACTGTGCTCCCTTTACTACCGAAGCAGGAGCATTGATAACAAAACTCACATCCTGTGCGTGTATCTTGGTTATGCCTATGAGCAGTAATATTAATAAAAACCAATATTTCCTCATCGTTTAAATTTCACTTTTTAAAGGCTTTAGACCTTTTATTTCTTAAGTTAATAATATAATCATCAATATTTATTCAAAACTGAATAAATTTACTCTCGCTGTCATGCTGAACGGTAGTAAAGCATCTCACAATCGAGATCTTTAGTTCTTCCGGACGACAATATAATACGAAAAACAAAAAGCATAGACCACTTCGTTGTATTAAATCAGCAAGACGCGCAAAGTTAATAATTTTATAGTGCTATCATATCATGTACATTTATGATTACAGGATCGATAGTCAATGTTTCCAGTTTTCGCTCTGATTCGTCGTATATTTCACCCCATGCATTGCGCATCTTACGGCCTGTAGGGATTGCGTACTCAAGTGTTATTTCCCCTTCGGGAATAGTTTTTTCTCCTATCGACCGAGGTTGCAATACTAATGTGCGAAGATCTATCACCCTATATTTAATGTTGTTTATCTTTTCTTCTTCCACTTTCTGACGCGACGGAGTCATATTCGCAGTATAAAAATCGCGTATATATGGAAAATCTACCTCAACTACTCTATTTATATCCACGGTGGTATATAAACGGTAAGTAATGGTCAATGTATCTGAAAGATGAACACTTGATTTAGATACTACCGTTTTTATAAATGCATCGATCTCTACAGCAGACTTTTTTTGCTGCTTTCTCTCTTGCTTTTGCTGAGCAAAACTCAATGCAAAACACTGTAAGAGTAAAATTGCAAGAAAGCACGATCTCCGTATATCTCCTGTATGCACCATTTACCAGTCTTTATTCTGTCTTCTGTTATTTTCGTTTTGCTTCTTACGGTCTTGAGCTTTCGTTTGTTTCACGCGCTCTTGAGTTTCTTTCTCATCTTGTTCTATCGCTTGCAATATCTGCTGAATATTATCCTGCGACATTTGATTTTCTTTTTGTTCCTGATCTTTATTCTGGTCAGGCTTTTGGTCTTTATTTTGATCCTTATTCTGATCTTGGTTCTGATCCTTATTTTGGTCTTTATCTTTGTCCTTATCCTGATCTTTATTTTGCTGTTGATCGTCTTTGCCGCCACCGCCGCCTTCTTCTTCCTTATCTTTGATCATTTTCTGAACCACAGCAAGGTTATAGCGGGTTTCCTCATCTTTGGGATTGAGGCGAAGTGCATTTTTGTAGGCTTCCATCGACAGCTTAAGATTATCGGGTCCTTGTTTTTGCTGCGCTCCCGGCATCTGACCCGGCATAACAGGCTGCTGACCTTCTTTCTCGTTCGCTTTTTTCTTAAGATACGTATTACCGACATTGCTCCACGCAGAACTCATTTTGGTAGGATCTTCGTTTTCGAGTGTCAGATAATGCTGATATTCGGTAAGGGCATCATCCCATTTTTGCTGTTTGTAATACGAGTTAGCCAAGTTGAAAGATGCTTCTTTCGAACTAGGATTTACTTTTATTGCCTTATCGTATTCAGCTTCGGCCGTACCGTAAAGCTGATCTTTATAAGCCTTGTTTCCTGCACGTACAGCTTTTCGCTCTTCTTTTTGGGCAAAGAGAGTAACTGTAAGGGATATAAATAATAGTATAAATATACTTCGTTTCATAATCATCTGCTATCTTACTTAAAGAGTCTGATATTTCTAAACAATCTGTTTTTCTTATCGAATACACATATTTCTAACAATAAGAGAATAAACATTCCCCATGCAAATATCTGGAATTTTTCGTCATACTCCGAGTATGCTACTCCGTCTATATCTTTTTTCTGTAATTTTTCCAATTCGGCCTGAAGGCTTTTCAGTGCGTTGTTCGAGTTGTCGGCATGCACATAAAGTCCTTTACCGGCTTTAGCTATGCTCTTACACATTTCTTCGTTTAGTCTGGTCATCACAACCTGTCCCGTGTTATCACGTTTCTGATTGCTCGACCCTTCTGCCACAGGAATAGGGGCACCTTCGAGTGAGCCGATACCCACCACATTTACATGAACTCCTGCATCAGCAGCTCTGGCAGCAGCCTCTTCGGCATTGCCTTCGTGGCTTTCACCGTCGGTAATCAATACGATTGCTTTATCTATATCCTGCTCGTTAGAGAAGCAGCTCATACTTATATCTATGGCGCTACCGATCACAGTTCCCTGTACGGGCACAATGCTCGGGTCGATAGTTTCGAGGAATATTTTGGCAGATTGGTTATCGGCAGTCATCGGCAACTGAATAAATGCTTCTCCTGCAAATACAACTATGGCTACCTTATCGTCCTTCCGTTCGTCTATGATACGTGTAAGGATCTGCTTCGCTTTGGCTAAACGATTGGGTTTGATATCCTCAGCCATCATCGAATTAGATACGTCGATAGCGATAACGAGTTCGATACCTTTTTTGTCAACTTTCTCTACTTTTGTTCCGAACTGCGGACGTGCCAGAATTACTATTCCGAAACCGATAGCAACCAGCACCAGCCAGAATTTAAGGTACGAACGTTTGAGCGACAGCTCGGGCATCATACGCTTTACCAGCCTCAGATCGCCAATCTTCTGTACATCTTTACGCTTCATTATATTCAGTAATATGAAGCCTATAATGAATACAGGTATCAGGATAAATAAATATAGAAATTCGGGGTTTGCAAACTTAAACATGTGCATATTTTATATCTATTGGCCCCTCCCAGCCTCCCCCAAGGGGAGGAATCAGAGAGAGTTTTTGTTAAGCCCCTCCTAGCCTCCCCCAAGGGGAGGGATCAGAGAGAGTATCTGTTTTATATTTATAATTATTCATCATCTATTTACTGTTCTATACCATTTCGTGGCTTCGCTAATTCCTCCCCTTGGGGGAGGCTAGGAGGGGCTCGAGCTTTATGGTATACTTCTCAACAATGTACGGCGAAGAATCAACTCGAATCCTACCAAGCATAAAGCCAGCAGAGCAAACGGTATATACAATTCTTTTCGCTTAGTCACAGTATTCACACTTATATGATATTTCTCCATACTATCGATCTGATCGTATATTGCTTTCAGACTGGTATTGTCGGTAGCACGATAATATTCTCCACCTGTGATGGAAGCTATTTCGGTCAACACACGCTCGTCGATATCAGCATCTATACGGTATTGCTGTCCGGTACGGGGATCGGTAACCATCGACGAACCACGCGAGCCTATACCGATAGTATATACACGTATGCCGTACGATGCTGCAAGATCGGCTGCCGTCATGGGTGCTATCTGTCCTGCATTGTTAGATCCATCGGTAAGAAGTATTACGACACGCGATTTAGACTTACTGTCTTTCAATCGGTTTACCGCATTGGCCAGACCAAGACCGATAGCTGTTCCGTCTTCTATCATTCCATACTTTACCTCGTTGAGCAGATTCAATAATATGCGGTGATCAGTCGTTAAGGGGCATTGAGTGAAACTCTCGCCTGCAAAGACAACCAATCCTATCTTATCATTCTTACGGTCGTTAATAAATTCGGCCGCTACTTTCTTTGCTGCTTCGAGACGATTGGGCGAAAAATCTTGTGCCATCATCGTTCCCGATACGTCGAGCGCCATCACAATATCGATACCTTCCGAATTGGATATATCGGAAGAGTTGACGCTTTGAGGGCGTGCCAACACAATCACTATCAGCCCAAGAGCTATTACCCGCAACAAAAACGGGAAATGGCGCAGATATACTCTGACTGTCGGCTTTATGTTTTTGAGAGGCAAGGTCGACGACATTTTGAATGTTGCCTGTACTTTTCTCAATTTGACAATATACCATACAATTAGCGGTATAAGCAGAAAGAGTAACAGTAAATATTTAGGGTTTGCAAATTCCATTTCTTTTTCTTTTAGCTATTTGGTGTATTGTTGTTATCGACAGGCAAAGTCGGCGCTACGGCTGCATCACCTTTTGCGGGTTGCTGACCGACAGGTGTCACTTCTTCTATCTTAGTCTGATTAACAAACAGATAAGCATTTACCAAACTCAAATCATTTTCGTCGGGTAGCGGATTATATTTAGCGAACTTCACAAGGTCGGCAAGTCTTAGAATCTGGCTTAAGCTATTTTCGGGTGAACTTGCATCTGTCGATCTGTGCACTGCTTCTATAATATCTTCGGTTATCATCTCAGGTGCATTGATACCAAATCGCTGATCGATGTAGAGACGTACAATATCCGTAAGTTCGGTATAGTATTCTTTCTCCATACCTTTCTGACTTAGCTTTTTCGCCTTCAACTTATCGAGACCCTGCAATGCTACCACATGGGGCGGAAGCACCACTTTAGGTGTGAAGAAGTATCCTTTTTTCTTTTTCCTTGTAAAGAAATAAATCGCCAATCCTATTGCGCCTATTGCAATCAATATAAGAAACGGAATAAGGAAATCGGACAAATAGTCTTGCCAAACAAATTTAGGGCTTTGTACATCTTTGATATCCGATATCTGAAGTTTAACAAAGTCTATCGAATCTGTTTCGTGGTTTTTCAGCATCTCCAGATATGCCATCGTAGAATCTGATAGCTGGGGAGAGGTCACCTTCAATCCGAAGTCGTTTGAGCGAATTGTATCCACACCGTCTATAACTTCCATATAGGGAACGTGATAGAGCGTAGAGTCGAACGATGTAATGATGTACTTCTGGCTGAGAGTCATCACCTCGGTCAGGGTAGTATCGACCTTTTCCATCTTCAACACCTCGATACCTTTGATCAGTGTATCGGCATAAACAGGGAATATAATATTACGCCCTTTAGGTGAGATTACCTCTAAATTAATAACTGCCTGATCGCCTATCAAGATATCTGACGGCTCGACGGTCACCCTGACGGTCGACTTCTGTGCGGAAACAGAAATGCTCAGAAAACATAGTACACCAAACAGTATGTAATTCTTTATTTTCAACATAATCTAATTAGTAAATTAGTAGATTGGTAAATTAGCAAATCGGCAAATTTTCTCATTTGCTAATTATCAACTTCTCTTTTTAAATAGTGCCAGCATCGCTTTCACATAATCTTCGTCGGTACGTACCGATACACTATCGACACGACTGCGGTTGAATATATTCTGCATCGAATCTTGTCGTTTCATCCACCAGTCTTTATACGTCTGTCTTACTTTTTTCGACGAGGTATCTATCCATTCTTCGGCACCGGTTTCGGCATCGAGCACTTTCATCAGCCCTACATTCGGCAATTCCGATTCGAAATGATCGTATACCTGCAATGCTACTATATCGTGTTTACGGTTGGCGATGGTAAGTGCATTATCATAGTTTCCGTTATCGACAAAGTCGGAGATCATAAAGGTCGTACAACGTTTCTTAATGACATTGGTCAGATATTTCAATGCCATATTCAGATCGGTCTTTGTACTCCGTGCCTCGAAATTGATCAGCTCGCGGATGATATACAAAATGTGTTTCTTACCTTTTTTGGGCGGAATAAATTTCTCTATCATATCCGAAAAGAAGATCACACCTATCTTATCGTTATTTTGAATAGCCGAAAATGCCAGCGTCGCAGCCATTTCGGTTACTATATCGCGTTTGATAGTATTGCGTGTACCGAAATCCTGACTAGCCGACACATCGACCAAAAGCATAACGGTCAGTTCCCGTTCTTCTTCAAACACCTTTATATAAGGGCGATTGTAGCGAGCGGTTACATTCCAGTCGATATCGCGAATATCGTCTCCGTACTGGTATTCGCGTACCTCGGAGAAAGCCATCCCCCTACCCTTGAAGGCTGAGTGATACTGTCCTGCAAATATATTTGCCGACAATCCACGGGTCTTTATTTCTATACGGCGTACTTTCTTTAATAGTTCGCTTGTTTCCATTCTTTAAATCAGTTAGAGCCTCCCCAACCCCTCCCAAGGAGGGGCTTTGCTAGCGCAAAATAATTACTTCGTCTATATCAATTCATCTATATTAACATTACATCCTCTCTGCATCCCTCCCCTTGGGGGAGGTCAGGAGGGGCTAATCAAGGTACTTCTATCTTATTCAATATTTCGCTGATGATCTCGTCCGAAGTAGTATTATTCGCTTCAGCTTCGTAAGTAAGACCGATACGGTGACGCATTACATCGTGACATACTGCACGTATATCTTCAGGGATAACATATCCGCGACCTTTGATGAACGCATACGCACGCGATGCCAATGCCAAACTGATAGATGCACGTGGCGATGCTCCGAATCCGATCATACCTTTCAACGATGTTAATCCGTTATCTTCAGGGAAACGTGTTGCAAATACGATATCTACAATATATTTTTCGATTTTCTCATCTAAGTAAACATCATGCACTACTTTACGAGCTTCGATAATTTCGTCGGCAGTCATTACCGGTCTTAGTGTTTCGTAAGCACCCATCAGATTTTGACGAAGAATTAATTGCTCTTCGGCTTTCTTCGGGTAATTAATTACAACCTTCAACATAAAACGGTCTACCTGTGCTTCGGGCAACGGATATGTACCTTCTTGTTCGATAGGATTCTGGGTTGCCATTACAAGGAATGGAGCAGGAAGTTTGTATGTTTTTTCGCCAATAGTAACCTGACGCTCTTGCATGGCTTCGAGCAAGGCACTTTGTACCTTTGCCGGAGCACGGTTTATTTCATCCGCCAATACGAAGTTAGAGAACACAGGACCGTGTTTTACAATGAACTCCTCGTTCTTCTGGCTGTAAATCATTGTTCCCACCACATCGGCTGGTAACAAGTCGGGAGTAAACTGTATACGGCTGTATTTTGCATCGATAAGTGATGCCAGGCTTTTTATAGCCAATGTCTTCGCCAATCCGGGCACCCCTTCGAGAAGGATATGTCCGTCGGCTAATAGTCCTATCAATAGAGATTCTACAAGGTGTTTCTGACCTACAATCACCTTATCCATACCCATTGTGAGGGCTCCAACGAAAGTGCTTTTACTTTGTATTCTCTCAGTCAATTCGCGAATATCAACTTGCGCCATACTATTTGTTCTATTTAGTTATTATTATTTTGTTATTATTCCTTTTTTCTATAAGCAACACAAAAATAGAAATGTTAAATTTGAAATGGTATATTTGGGCGTTAAAAATGTTTAAGGATAAGGAAGTATTCATCATTTAATATTTTTCCTATCTTTCTCAATTTCTGCCAATCCATCTCCACCCAACCATTCATCGAGTATATCAGCAATATCTATACCTGCATGTAGTGAAAGATGATAATAGACATCTACTATAAATTCACGGTCTCCGGCATTCAGGGGAACGCCATTCATCTGATTGAGACTGTATCGGGTAAGTTCGATCAATTGTGCCTTGCTTTGCGAACTATTAGAATAAATCTCTATATCGTTGAGTATAATCGTTTTCAGAGTCTCAACATTTCGGCTTGATAATACTCTTAACTTAAGCATTACATCGAAACGCTCTGTTACTGCCGACCTCAACTCATCGAATGAGAGGGTATCCTCAACGAGTTCGGTATCTGTTTCAGTTGTATTCAACTGAGAATTCTTATTAGCATCTGACGTACAAGATAATAAACCAACCGTAAGCAGCAATACAAATAATAATTGTATTATCGTTCTTAATATCATAATCCGAGATAAAACGTCCTTTACCATAAATTCATATTTATTTCAATCCGCTTGCCCAATCCATTGTCTCGGAACTCATATCCAATCCTTTGGAACTAGCCATAAGATTGTAAACATAACCGATATCCAGCAATATAGATTCATCAATATCCTGTCTTCCGCGATACTTTGCTATGGCGGCTTCTACTATTTCAACTATTCCGGCTATATCCGACGATTCGCTATGTTGCAGTATGTCTATATCTTTATTCACCTCTGCCGCAATTTCTTTAGACTGATTTACAGCATCTTGCGATCTCGAACCTGCCGCACGTGTCTGCATATCTTCCAACCGTCTGCGCATTTCATATATCTTATCGTCGAATGTCTGATTGGCTTGCCACCACTCCCAAATAACGATATTCGGGTTGCACGAATCATCTCCATCTTTCATGCTGTTTTCGGTTGTGATACCCGCATATTCCGTTGTCATCAACTCATAGAAATCAACAGTGGCTCTTACTCCCTGCAACTTTTCTAATGTATTAGCTGCCTTCAAATCCAGTTCTTCGCAAGTCAGAGCTATTTTATTTTCGGCGATACTTTGCCAATCAGCAACCAGACAATTAAGAACGAGTTCGGATTGAGCTTTATCGATCACACCTCTCCGCTCCATCTGAGCCAGAGACTCCTGCATAAATTCTTTTTCAGAATCCATATTTATTGTATAAAATTCCAAGAGCCCATTATCTTTATTTACATTTTGTGACGAGCAAGAACAAATGACAGATAAGAGGCAGATTGTTAGAATAATTCGCTTCATTTCTCTATATTATAATTTATATATTGTGTAATTAAAATGGCTATTTACCATCTCAGTGTTTGTGCTTCTGCATTCGGAGAATGCCACTCTCCGTAAATATATAGTTGCGAAGTAACATAAATTTCTTTAAAACTGAATAGTCTTGTCAAAATTACAGACTGTAAAACAGTCGAAAAAAGTAATTATATGCTTGCTTAACAAGCTTATAATCCGCTATAGTTCTTAAATTCATTAAAATTAATTTTCGCTTCAATTATCTAACACATAATTTTGTATATTTGTACCTCTCTTTACAAAAAGAGGCAGCGAGCACCTAAAGCTTTGACAATAAGAAACATTCATTATAATATTTAATTATAAAAAATTATGATTACAATTGACAAATTCGACTTTTCTGGAAAGAAAGCATTCGTAAGAGTTGACTTCAATGTGCCTTTAGATGCACAATTCAACATCACCGACGACACTCGTATCCGTGCGGCAATGCCTACACTTAAAAAGATTATCGCTGATGGCGGTAGCCCGATCATTGCTTCTCACCTTGGTCGTCCTAAAGGTGTGGAAGATAAATATTCATTGAAACACATCCTTGCTCACGTATCTAAATTGTTGGGTGTTGATGTACAATTTGCAAGCGACTGCGCGAGCGAAGAAGCTGCAATGAAAGCTGCTGCTCTTCAACCGGGCGAAGCTCTATTGCTTGAAAATCTTCGTTTCTATGCTGAAGAAGAAGGCAAACCACGCGGATTGGCAGAAGATGCAAGCGACGAGGTTAAAGCTACTGCTAAAAAAGCAATCAAAGAAAGCCAAAAAGAATTTACTAAAACTTTAGCTTCTTATGCTGATGTTTATGTAAACGACGCTTTCGGAACTGCTCACCGTGCACATGCTTCTACAGCTCTTATTGCTGACGAATTTGATGCAAATCACAAAATGTTCGGATACTTGCTTCAACAAGAAGTAGACGCAGTAGAGAAAATCATGAAAGATCCTGCTCGTCCGTTTACAGCGATCATCGGCGGATCGAAAGTATCGTCTAAAATCGATATTATCGAAAATCTGTTGGATAAAGTAGACAACCTTATCATCGGTGGTGGTATGGCATTTACATTCGAAAAAGCTAAAGGCGGTAAAATCGGTAATTCACTTTGTGAAGACGACAAGCTAGAACTGGCTAAAGAAATTATGGCTAAAGCTGAAAAAAATGGTGTGAACCTTGTTTTGGCGAGCGATGCTAAACTTGGCGACAAATTCAGCAACGATGCTAACACTCAATTTGCAGAAGCTAATGCAATTCCTGACGGATGGGCTGGTTTCGATGTTGGTCCTAAAGGCGAAAAAGAATTTTCTGATGTTATCATGGCATCTAAAACTATTCTTTGGAATGGCCCTGTAGGCGTATTCGAATTCGACAACTTCGCTCACGGTTCTGAAGTAGTAGCTAAAGCTATTGCAGCTTCGACTAAAGCAGGTGCGTTCTCATTAGTAGGTGGTGGCGACTCTGTGGCTTGTGTTAACAAGTTCGGATTGGCTGACCAAGTATCTTATGTATCTACCGGTGGTGGTGCTCTACTTGAGTTCATCGAAGGAAAAGTACTTCCTGGAGTAAAAGCAATCAGAGGATATTAATTATATCTGATCTTTAATTATAAAAATAGCCTGCATTCGATGAGTGCAGGCTATTTTATTTTGTAGAAAAGACACTATACAATTACATTTTATATTATATTTGTTTAAGGTTGAACTTTTAGAGTACATTGAAGACCAACCATTGAATCAAGACTATTAATACAGATAAACACATTATGAAAAAAACACTATTACTACTTTCACTACTACTCAGCTTCGGCTTATTCAGTTGTTCGGACGACGATGATCCAAATCCACAAACTGAGCTGGAAGAAATAGAGGAAATAAACCCTATGGCGGCTTATACACCCCTAGAAAGAAAAGTTGCTACAAATGAAATATTACTTGGAAAAGGTTATGATATAACAGGTACATATATCAGTGAGGAATCGACAAGAGAAGCTGTTATTGATTTTGATAAGTACATAAATGAAAATCCGGACGGATATGGCCATGCTACAAGCCCAGCCAGCTACAGCCATTCTGCAATAGGGACTACGTCGTCGGAATATATAAAACACTTGACTAGTATTTCGAGCAATAGCTACTGGAATGAAATAAACGGTAATGTTGCAGCTTTTAGTGGAACCATTCTGGATAATAAAAATTTTGATTTAAGAGATGATGAAACCCTCTCTACATATTCTTATGCGAGTACTCACACATACGTCATTACGGAAAGTTTTTATCTATATCACAATCCTCTGCTATTGATTTCATATATAACAGAGTCATTTGCTAAGGATATATCATCACTCTCCGCAAATAAGATTGTCGAAAAATATGGTACACATGTCATAAATGAATATTCTGTGGGTGGACGTTTTGACATGATATACAGATCGAAAATCAATGATAATTCGGGTGATAAAGAAAGAATAGTTAGAGCAGGGTCTTTTTACGCTGCAAGCCAATTGGGCATAAGTCTTTTTAATAGCGATAGTGACAGCGGCATTAAGGAACTTGTCAACCAGAATAAGCTACCGATAGCACATGTTGTGAGCCAAGGAGGAGATAACAGTATAGCTTGCGGAACATATAACCTACAAAAAGAATTTACGAAGCTCAATTACTACGAATGGTTTAAATCTTTAACAAGCGAAAATGCTTCACTTGTTGATATGCGACTAGACAGAATGATACCAATCTATGAACTTGTAGCCGACTCTAAGAAACAAGCAGAAATAAAAACTGCTGTTGAAAAATATATAGAAGATCGTCAAATCAAATAACAAGACAATAAAAATCCTGATCGCAAAATGACAAAGTGAGCATACTTAAATGTATGCCCACTTTTTTCATATTGTTATATCTATCTTATTCTTCCTCACCGCTCACTTCCTTCACCGCTTTCTCCATCCTCTTATCGGGAATAAACCAGAGCAAAGCAACCAGAGCATAAATCACACAACTGACAATAGGAAAGAACAAAGCTACTATGGTAGCTACTAAATATATAGCTGCCGACTCTCTTATCTTCGGATCGCATTTCAGTTTTTCGGCAGTTTTGCTATTGCTTTTTTCTCTAATGATAATTTCGACCAGTATCCACCACGCGATACATGCCATAAATAAGACCAAACCATATAGGAATACAGGTAATTCGTCTAAATGATTTTCGCCCATCCAACCCGTAGCAAAAGGTAACAGCGAAAGGCAAAACAGTAGAAAGAGATTTGCCCAGAGAATAGCACCATTTACATGGCTTACCGATTGAAACAAATGATGATGATTATTCCAATAAATACCCACATAAATAAAACTCAAAACATAAGCAAAGAATGTAGGGACAAGGGGCTGTATATCTTTCAATTCTGTACCATGCGGAACTTTTAATTCCAAAACCATAATGGTTATGATAATCGCCATCACACCATCACTAAAGGCTTCTAACCTATTCTTATTCATATACAAATATTATATCGTTTACACATTATACAAACCTGTGAATCAAAGTGATAATATGATAAGATAAAAACAACGAAACACTCATGTTGTTCAGTAGTTTCACTCTATAATAATTAATACATAAAAATTGTCTCGACCCAGCCCGCCAGATATTCTCTATTGATCTTTTGTCATTCCGAAACGTAGTGAAGAATCTGTCTAGCCTCCCCAACCCCTGGCCAAGGCAGCCCCCTACTAAATGCTCGCCTCTGTCATCCCGATACGCAGTGAGGGATCTATTGTCTCTTGATGTTAAGACAATAGCTAGTAGCTTATTTTAGAGTAGATCCCTCACTGCGTATCGGGATGACAGAGGGAATGGCAGGTAGCTGCAACTCATAACTTATCATTCATAACTCATAATTATTCCAAACACTATCTTTGCATTCCTCCACTTGGGGGAGGTTAGAAGGAGCTTTCGTATCGGGATGACAAAAGAGAAAAGAGTAATGACCAAGACGGGTATCATTACACCTTTTGGCACTCTATGTTTTAAATATTATTTCTGTCAACTGGTCATATCCATTTTTCATTTAAATAACTCAACCTACGCAAAAGCTCTGCTAAACTTTTCGTACTTTTGCTACAAATACAAAAAGACTTACTCATGATTATTTTCAATACAACATTTCATGTGGACGACGATATAAAAGACGCTTATCTTCGCTTCATGAAAGAAATATACGTACCCCGTGCCCAAACTAGCGGATTCTTACATGCACCATGTTTTTCGCGCATACATCACCAACACGAAGAGGGTGGCACAAGTTTTTCGTTACAATTCAAAATAAAGAATGTAGAAACCCTCAACCATTGGCTCTCTGCCGACGGACAAGAATTACAGAAAGAGCTGACTGCAAAGTTTGGCAATAAGGCATTAGGCTTTATGACCTTGCTCGAAGAAATAGAATTATGAAAGAATGATACAAAAGGAACGCATAATATTAGGTATTGACCCCGGCACACAGGTGATGGGGTACGGTGTCTTACGTGTGGTGAATAACAAGCCCGAAATGCTGGCAATGGGTATCTTGAAACTGAACAAGAACGACGACCATTATTTGAAGCTTCGCCGCATCTTTGAGCGTATAATTACACTAATCGATGAATTTCTACCCGACGAGCTGGCTATTGAAGCTCCCTTTTTCGGAAAAAATGTACAAAGTATGCTCAAGCTGGGTCGTGCGCAAGGGGTAGCTATGGCTGCTGCACTGTCGCGCGATATTCCTATTTTTGAATATGCCCCGTTGAAAATTAAGATGTCGATTACCGGAAACGGAAAGGCTGCTAAAGAACAAGTTGCCTATATGTTGCAAAACTTTCTGAAAATACCCGATGAGAACATGCTCAAAGAGATGGACGCGACTGATGGATTAGCTGCTGCGGTTTGCCATTTCTTCCAAACAAACAACCCGGCTCTCGATAAGAAGTTTACCAGTTGGAAAGACTTCATCAATAAAAATCCGGGAAAAGTTAAACTATAAAGACAATTCAATATGATTTACGAGGATCTGAAAGACATCGAATACGGCAGTGCATGGGAATATCAGCAAAGATTATTCACAAAGGATATAGAATTGAAAAACAACAATTTACCTACTATCAACACACTCCTATTCTGCGAACACCCTCATACCATCACAATTGGAAAACATGGTAAGGAAGAGAATTTACTTTTCAACGAACGTTTTCTAAAAGAAAAAGGTGTTGCACTTTTCCAAATAGATCGCGGAGGTGATATCACCTATCATGGTCCGGGACAATTGGTAGCTTATCCGATCTTTGATCTCGAATCTTACAAAATCGGACTAAGGCAATATATATGTAACATAGAGGAAATCATAATCAAGCTTCTTGCTTCGTATAATATCCAAGCCGAACGACTTCCCGGTGCAGCCGGTGTATGGCTTGATGTAAGCGAACCTCAACGCACGCGAAAAATTGCGGCAATCGGTGTGCGCAGTAGCCGATACGTGACGATGCACGGACTTGCACTCAACGTAAATACCGACCTGAGCTACTTTAATCTGATTAATCCATGCGGATTTGTAGATAAAGGGGTTACTTCGATGGAAAAAGAGCTGGGATATAAACTCGATATGGAAGAAGTGAAGAGGAGAATGAAGGCTTTGTTTGAGGAGATATTCATTGAGAAATAAACCTAAAAAAACCTAATCTCTTTCTATTTTTTCAGATTGATATGTATAGGAAGCGTAAAATAGACATCGACATTCTCTCCATTTTGTTTTCCGGGTATCCAACGTGGCATTAGCTTTATTACTCTAGCCAATTCTTTTGCCAATGCAGAATCGGCATGACGGAGACCTTTTACATCCTTCACTTCGCCTGTCTTACTTACAACAAAACGTACCGAAGCCGAACCGATTATTGCTTCCTCTTCGGGAACAACAGGGTATTTTAAATTCTCACTTATAAACTTATGCATCTCCATATCTCCTCCGGGAAAAACTGGCATCTGCTCTACTACAACATAAACACTGTCTTTATTTAACGCATCCTCGCTCTCTACTTTTTTCTGGCTATAAACAGTAGAGGAAAAGCCTATGAAGGCTGTTATCAATAAAATAATTACACGATTGACATTCTTCATAATAGAGTAGTTAACAACATTATAAACCAAACATTTCGGCAAACAATTCGTAAGAGTGCATCTTATCCTCTATTGTTTCGGTATAGGTAACAAGCATCACCTCATCTACACCGTAGTGAGCAGCTAATGCTTCTATTTTAGGCTTCACTTGTTCGGGTGTTCCACTAATGGTACGGCGACGATTTACTTCTATACGCTGCTTTTCGTAATTGGAATATGATATATCTTTTATCTCGTCATAGGTTATGGGTGCCAAACTACCTCCAGTTTCCAGTTGTATGAAACGATAGTCCATAAGTGCTTGTTGGCGGTGTGCCTTTTCTTCGTCTTCGTTGCAAAAAGCAAATACTGCCACATTCGCCTTCGGATATTTCAGATCAGCAGATGGTTCGAACTCAGCCCTGTATTCCTCAACTGCATCGCGCCCTCCTACCGGATTGATGAAATGAGCAAACGATACTGCCATACCGAAATGAGCTGCAAACATAGCACTTTCGCCGCTAGAGGTCAGCAACCATTGAGACGGCACGGTAGATATGTGCGGTTCGGCTTTTACTTTCTGATAAACCGTACCCGCTCCATCGGCATCGTGAAAGAAGTTTTCGAGATCGTAAAGCTGATTTATAAAATCCTGCGGATTGAATTGGTTGCTTGGGTTAAGCAACGAAGCTGTCAATCGGTCTGTTCCCGGAGCACGACCAATGCCCATATCTATTCTGTTGGGAAACAGAGCTTCGAGCAGTTTGAAATTTTCAGCCATCTTCAATGCACTATGGTTGGGCAACATAATACCACCCGATCCTACACGTATATTCGTTGTATGGTTGGCAAGATGCGCTATCAGTATTTCGGGCGCAGAGCCTGCAAGGGCACGTGTATTGTGATGCTCAGATACCCAGAAACGAGTGTAGCCCAGTTTGTCGGTCAATTGCGCCAACTGGGTTGTTTCCTGTAATGCTTCTGTGGCAGTACCTCCTTTTCGGATGGGTGACTGATCGAGTACGCTGAGTTTTATTTTGTTTGTTGTCATTATCTCTATTTTTGTGTAAGGTACTAAGTTATGAAAAGTAAAGGAGACTATTTTAGATTTATATTATTTTATAATATCTGAGATAATACTTTGTCATCCCGAAACGAAAGCCCTACCTAACCTCCCCCAAAGGGAGGAATGCAAAGAAGGTGTTTAGAATAATTATGAGTTATGAATGATAAGTTATGAGTTACAGCTACCTGCCATTCCCTCTGTCATCCCGAAACGATAGCCCCTCCTAACCTCCCCCAAAGGGAGGAATGCAAAGAAGGTGTTTAGAATAATTATGAGTTATGAATGATAAGTTATGAGTTACAGCTACCTGCCATTCCCTCTGTCATCCCGAAACGATAGCCCCTCCTAACCTCCCCCAAGGGGAGGAATGCAGAGAGGGCATACAGAGCCCCTCCTTGGGAGGGGTTGGGGAAGCTAGTTTATAGTCCATGTTACTCTGTAATTGAAAATCTGATTAAATCTTTACTCTCCATATTATCCTACAAACAAGCATAAATAAGTATATTTATTGTCTCAAATGAAAAACAAAACAATGAAGATTAACCTTAACGCAATTCTTCTCTTCTTTCTTATTATCTCCGTGCGTCCTGCTGTGGCTCAGATAGTAGTAGATGCGGGACCTGTCGATTTATTTGACTTAGATAATGGCAAATTCTATTATAAGAGTGACGATACATATGATTTACTCGAAATAATGTTCAAATTGAATAACGAGAAAGCCGAAGGATACGAATGGGAAGTAGATTATCGTGAAACATGGGAAGAAAATCCCGAAACGACTTTTCCCATATACACTAGAAACATAAAAAAAATCGAACCGAAAGAGTTCGAAAAATTGTTTGATACTAAGAAGTATATTGTTTACAAAGACAAAGATACACGAATCGAATTGATGAAATTCAATAAAGATTATTTTGCCATTTGCAAATACCAATTCGAGGAAGACCTAAGAAACGAGTCTGACAGACCTAAGCGCATTTGGAAATTATCTGATGTAAATCGGTCGGCTTACTATTATATGAAGCTAGGCGATAAATATATTATAAAACTTTTGGACGAAGATCCCGAGTATATAGTTCCCCATGGCAATGAACTTGTCGCCCTAACAAGATCAGGATACAACGACCAGAAAATAAGAAATTTAAAACCAGAAAAAATCACGGATAAAGATAAAGAAACGCTTCTGGCTAATATAAATATCGGAGAAAAACTGAATTATAAAATAAAACGAACAGATGAAGGATATACCCTCTTAAATAAATTTAATGCTCGTGTCTTACCGCAAACTTACGATAGTATACAAATCGGCACACAGCATATAATTACGGAGAAAAACGGAAGAGCTACAGTATTCAATACTTTTCTTGATACCATTGTTGTAAACAATCTGCAAGCAGCCTATCTAAATATTCACACTTTTTCTCCCAATATTGTAGAAGGAATAGCAAATAATGAACATATATGGATTGTGGGACAAAATCTGAAAAAAGATGCAACTATAATACCTTGGGAGCGTGATTTAATACCTCCCGGACTTTCGCTTTTAGGCTATCAACTAATAAAAGATAAAGATGATTATCAACTGATAAGATTTGCAAATCAAGAAATAACTAAACTCACCATCAAAAATGTCTCGATAGATAAACTATATTTTATAGGTAAAGATTCAATTTGGGGAGGTGCCGACTTCGAAGATTATTCGGAATTAATTACCGAAGGACTCATTGTCGAAAAAGATGGCAAATATGGCTTATCAACTATTATAGTAAACAAGGATAATAAGACCTTCAGCCTAAAAGAACGAGTGCCTGTTATTTTCGACAATATAGAGACTTATCCCAGTCACGAAGGCGGTGAACACTTATTATATAAAGACAATTTAATCGGGTTCTATCCCAAAACAACCGAAGCCCGCTACCTGAAACTTGACAAAAAGAAAACTGGCGACTTTATCCGATTTACGCTACCATCGGGACAGGAGGGATGGCTCAACACGAGGGATGGAAGAGAGTATTTAGATATAGAGAAATAAGTGATTGTAGCGGATAGAAAAAACTACGACTAATTGATATTTACCAAAACCTAGAGATGTACTGTTTCGCATAGCGAAAGGCATCCAACACTGTTGTGTTTTATAACATATAAAAATACACTACCCTCAAGAAACTTTCACACACGCATCATTGTTAAAATTTATAAACATCACACTATTTAATAACCAATAATTTTAATAATCATGAAGAAAAATTTTTTTTTGCTTACTCTATTCGTTGCCGTATCTTTAGGTAACAGTGCACATACCACAGAGGTAAAAGAAACCCAACAAGTTATCAATCCTTATTATGCATCTTTCACGTTCGATTACAACAGTTCTGCATCGGGTCAATTTAATGTTACCTTCCCTACAACAGTGGCCAATGTCAGTGCACCTCCTTTATGCAATGTATCTATTTCAGGAACCACATCGAAAGATATAAGGATTTCGATTTATGCCGAAGAGATGAGAGACTGGGCAAGAACCCATACATCTACTACATATGTAGAATTGGCGTTTTATCTAATCAATGGCGAAACCAAATATGTAAGAATCTACTATCCGGCATATAAATAATAGAACATATTTTATCTTAAGAGGGTGTGTTGTAAATAAAACAATACCGTCAAATTGTTATTCTCTTTTGTCATTCTGAACGGAGTGAAGAATCCCGACTCTTGATTGAGAGGTTCTTCACTCCGTTCAGAATGACAGAATGATACGAAAAATCACTTATGACACACCCTCTCTTTTTTCATGTTAAGCTAAATTATATACAAAATACACTCACGAATAAAAATAAATTTACTCACGTATATCCCATATTTATTTTTTAACTTACGCCCTAATAAAATTGACTTATCTGCTTCTAATACACAGCTAATATGAAAAAGATTCTGCCGCTATTTATCCTTTTCTTTTCTAGTATTGTTCTGCATGCTCAAAGCCCTGACGAAAAAATTGCGGCATGCCTCAACAACAGTGATTTCTTTACGCTCGACGAGCAGTATACTTTATTGAAAGACAGCATACAGAGTCCGGTGCTCAAAACCTTTTCCGAATCGTTGTTGAATGCCGTTTTCAATCGTCCACAGAAGGCTTTCGCATCCATCGATTCGCTTATACAATATCATCAGCAAGAAATTGGCTTCGACAATGTACAGACTATGCTATCGTGGAAGAATCAATTATTATCAGGTCAGGGAGAATATATTAGAGCAGACGATGAGTTAAGCAACTTCATAGCAAGTATAGAACCTTATATCGATTCGGCAACATTAAATAACTATCGGCAGTTAGACCGGATAAACAAAGCGATGCGCAATATTCCCAAAAGCGAACTTATCCGTCTCGATAGTGATTGCATAATTGATATTGAACTAGAGCCATTCGAATACGAAGGCACACCAATGGGTACTACACTTTTTGTTCCGGTGGCGATAAATGGTGAAAATGAACGATTTATTTTCGATACGGGCTGTCCCGGAGGTGCATTTATATCAGAAGATTTTGCGAACAGGCATCATGTGAAAATAATATATGATTCGCTTCAGATTTCGGGAACAGGCACACGATTGGGCAAAATGGGGTTAATAGATAGTATAAGCATTGGAAATATGACATACAAAAACCTGACGGCAATCATCGCTCCTGCGGTTTCGGCAGTAGATAGTATTTATAAAGTTGATGCAGTACTAGGATTGGGGATAATGACGGCTGCGGGCGAAGTCCGAATATTACCTAAAGAGAAGAAAATCATTTTCCCCCTCGAACAAACACCTTTACCCGAAAGTGGGCGGAATATACTGTTCCTTTCGAATCAGGTATTACTAAAAACCTATTCGAATACCGAACGAATGATAATGCAGTTCGACACAGGAAACATCGAATCGGATCTACATTATACTTATTATCAAAAACACAAGGACGAAGTGGAAAGAACGGGTCATAAAGAATCGAAAATATCAGGTGGCTTCGGAGGTGTTAAAACAATCGATATATACAAATTACCAAGCATTTCTCTACACGTAGGGAATAAAGATTTCCGATTGAACAATATAAGAGTAAACATTGATCCCGTATTTATAAAACAGGGAAAAGAAGATGGTTCTTTAGGTATGAGCTTTGTCACATTATTCGACAAAGTGACAATTAACTTCGATAAGATGTTTGTAGAAGTTGAATAGCAATCTAGCTAAATCTCCAATCCATACAATAAAAATGCAGACTGTTTATCTAACAATCTGCATTTTCTATTATATAATTTACATAATCATTCGTCAGACAACCAGTTCTTAAGATATTCTATTTCATCTTTTGTTTTTTGGCTGGCAATGTTCACTGTCAGCATTTGCTTGCCATTAGCAGACTGTTCTTGCTTATCGTTAAGCCCTTGCATGCGTGATATGATGGTTGCATTATAAATACCCAGACTTGCACCCTCTATCTGTTCTTGCCTGATAATATCACAAATATGCTTCACTACGGTCGCAAAATCATCTTCTGCACCGAGAGTTTTGAACGATCCTTCGCTTATCCCACAATAGACACATAATCCGACTAGGGTGTATGGACGACCAATGGGGACATCGATCACGTCACCTTTACGATCGCCCGACTTCATCAACTCACTTTTATTCAACGGATGTTCGTCACACCATGCAAAGTATTCATAGGCTTTGAGCATGAGTTTATCGGGCGAATCATAGGTCTGCTCCTGCCCTTTCTTGCCACGATTCATATAATATTTTTTCTTTATTTTTGCCATACTACTTAATCATTACTGGTCTTTTTAGTACGCTTTCTAGATTTATTCTCTTCTATTCCTGTTCCATTTTCGGGTTGTGCTGCAAGCCATATTCGCAATTGCTTCACTTTGCGTATCAAACAACTGGCACACGATTGAGGTTGCTCTGTTGTACCAAAAACCTGATTGTATAATTTATAAATACGACTCATTGAGTAACGGTGTGTTTTCTCTACTTCTGAGATAAGTTGCTTTACTTCGTTTTCTAGTTTGATGTCTTGATTCATTTTACTACTTTTTTATTATCAATATATTTAACTGTAAAGAATATTATAAATGCAGCAACCAGCCCGACTACAAATATTTCGATCGACCAAGCGGCCAGAGCAAAAAGAAAAGATAGGAACCATGTGAAGTGGAAAGTTAAACAGGGTCGACAACTGAAAGGTTTCCGATCGAAAAACCGACTGATTTCGGGCAAGCGTAAGGAAAGAATTGAACTCCAATAAAGGCTTGAAGCAAGAATTAACACAAAGCCTATTAGTATAGTTATTGCATCCATATAGTCTTTTACTATATAGATAAACTCGGCGAAAAATGATAGGTTATGAGTTACAGTTACCTGCCGTTCTCTCTGTCATCCCGAACTGAAAGGAGGGATCTGCTCCGAAATAAGCTGCTAGTTGCTAGCTATTGACCAATAGCCTCAATAGCTACAAGATCCCTCCTTTCAGTTCGGGATGACAGAGTACGGCTATGCGGTTAAAAATATAGACGAACAAAAAAATGCCCTGATACAAGATCAAGGCATTTAATAAATATTGATTAGAGATGATTATCTTTCTGATGAATTATTCGTGAATATCTTTCCCTTTCACAGGAGGAATTGTACTATCTGTACCATCCACTGCACGATTGATTATATAATGTGGAGACATTACCTCTATACCGGCTTCCGCAAACACATCCTGAACATTTTGTCTGATATCGGAATAAACCCTAGGCATCATATTCGCTTCTTTGATATACACATTTAATTGATATTCTACATAGAAATCATTCAATGCCGTTTGCAGAATAAATGGCTTCTGTTTTTTCGATAGGTTATCGGTTCGCTGTGCTACCTCCAGCAACAACTCATGTACCTTTTGCCAAGGGACATCGTAACCGATAGTTACAGGGGTGTATAATATAAGACCATATTCTTTAGCCGAGAAACTATAATTTACTGTTTGCGAAGACATCACTGTAGAGTTAGGTATTGTTATCACCTCATTCTTTGGTGTTTTTATGCGGGTCACTAAAGCCGTTTTTTCAATCACATTACCTACGCAATCGCCCATTTTGATACGGTCGCCCAATTTGAACGGACGCATATAAGTAATAACCAGACCTGCGACAAGATTACCGATAATGGACGTAGAACCCAGCGACAAAATAATCCCGGCAAAAACCGAAACTCCCTGAAAAATATTAGAATCGGATTTCGGCAGATAAGGGAAAATAAGGATAAACATGAATATAATTAGTATAACCTTAATTATGTTGTAGGTCGGACGTGCCCAATCGGGATAAAAACTTTTTAGCGTAATTTTCCCTTCTGCTATTTTATCGGCAATAGAACGCAGAAATTTCTGCGTGTATTTGAATATAACAACTATGACAATTATAGTGAACAGTTTAGGCATGTAATCTATCACGCTCTTTATTATCGACTTGAATGGCGATACAACATAGTCGAGCAAACGGTCTGAAATATCCTTGGTATCGGGAAACAATTTGAACAGAAGTAATACACACAAGTAGAGCGACACCAAAATAAGTAGCGATCGCAGTATGTTGCACACTATCACAAGCACCTGTACCTCACGCTGCGCATCTATGATACCAAACAATCCTTTGATTCTCTTATCGCGTTGCATGCGTACAAATATCTTCAATCGCCTGATGGCATAGTAGATGAGTTTGACCAGGAAATATTCGGCAACGAGAATCAGCATAACGCCCACCACCTGAATGGCAATGCGCTGCCAGCTCGTCTCTTCCCGATGATTATCTATAGCACTGATAATCTGCGCCCTGTACTCTTGGGCAACATCTATTTTAGATCTGGACTGCTGCTCGGCCTGTATGGTATCTATACTGGCTATTATCTGATTGTTGTACAAGATATTGATTGTACCGTTATGCTCTACCAGTTTAAGAGAATCTTCGGTATATTTATGATCTTCCTCCAGCTCCACAATTCGTTTCGAGATAGCTTCTGCACGTTGGTCGGAAGTAAATGAACCTATATTGCCATAAACATAGAATATCGTATCGCGAAACGGGGCAACCGGGGCTTTACTTAGTGGCTTTTTTTTAGCCTCTATGGTATCTATCTTCTCTACTATAACTTCGGCTTTTTTCTTCGATGAACTTTTCTTTTGTGCCTGAACAAATGTTGTACACAAAAGGAATAGCGTGAGTATATACAGGACACGAATGGAGTAAGTATGTGTATTTTTGATCATAACTGTGCAAGTTCGTTTATTGGCAGCAAATATAAATTTAAATTTCTACATTACAATACACCATCTATCTGCAAGGTCTATTTTTAATATCCAGAAAACAAAAAAGTCCTGACTAGCAGGACTTTTAAGTAATATAATAAGAGATAGTTTATTGCTTAGCTACCTTGATACGTGTCACATTTCCTTCTCCGTCTGTCTTTTCCAATACATAGATACCTTTCTTTAGTCCTGTATTTTCTATATTGAAATTCATTATGTTCTTCTCTGTATATACTACCGATCCTGTTGTGAGGGAGTAGATACGGATGGAAGCGGTGGATGGTTCTTCGATAACATCTTCACTTAAGCTACGTAAATTAGGCTGAAATTCAGTTTGAGATGCATATATTTTAAAATTGCGCCTCAATGTACCACATTGATTAGTACCAATCACATAAAAGCTCGCCACATCATCTGTACTGCTTATACCCGCATGATCGGGGGACGAATACGTCACAACCCTTGGCATATCATACCATTTATACGATGTAGCACCATTCATATCTGCAGATACGCCATAAGACGCAAGATAGGGAACGTAATAGGAATCTTTTCTAGGCAATGCGGTTCCAGGATAATTTAAAGTTGCTTTAAATTGGGGTGCCCCAACCCAAACACTTGAGTTTTCTAATGAATAAATTTTACCATTCGGATGTTTAACTGTAGCTTTAGCTGTGGAAGTTCCGTTACCTAATGGCTTAAAGGTTGCCCTCCAACCAATAGCATCTGTATTAACTAACGACAGATTTGTTTTAGCTTCCCAAGTTGCAGAGCCTTCTAGATTTTCAATTTTATATAAGACATCATTGCCCGTACATACTGTGTTATTTATTGCGACTATATATGGTGACCCAGTAACTGGAAAACCCCATGTTGTTTTTCTTAAGTAATAGTAAAGAGCAAAACCCATTGTAGTTTTAATTTCTATACTTATTTGTCCTCTCATGGTACCTAATAGTTGCTTAGCCCTAAAGGTTATCACTTCATCCGTCTTTGATACAATTTCAAAAAGAGAAGCATCATAAGAATAATCAATTATTTTAAATGGTATACCTTTATTTTTATATCCTAATGTAAATATATCGCCTGCATATACATTTTGAGGACATGAATAAGATTCCGGCATCTTATCTTTACTAGTATTACTGGAACTACCATCTGTGGTGCCATCCTTATTAATCTTTATCCCTTTTAATTCAACGGTTTTGCCTACCTGCCCCTTTTTATATGCGATAATATAACCATCTGTAGCGTTTGTCTCAGGCCAATAAACTTCAAAATTATATGAGGTAGAACCAGAATAAACTGTTACATCCGTCATTGTAGAACTATTCTTACCATTAATCTTTCCATAGTTTGAAACTATAGTTATTGTGGTTGTTTCTGCCAAAGGCGAATCAAAAAATAATCTATAAGTTCCCGGATATAGTGGAGATACACTAGATGAACCTGATATACCTGTCATTTCTTGAGAGAATAATCCCAAAGAATACAAACTGAACAGCACTAACAACAGTAATAATTTTTTCATAAGCATAAATTTTAGATTTAAAATACAATATCAATAGCAATATATAAATTTTATTCAAATTAACTCAATTAAAAATCAAATATATTCAAAATCAAACCTCATCATATACAAATTTCACATCACACAGTTTTACATTATAAATATCAGCATATTCGCGCCTTATCTTTTCAATATTATCAGTAACCAGATTGACGCTTAGCCGAGTTACCCCTATTATTTTTATCCTTCTTATTTTATACATATGGTAATTATTAGTTATGAATCAATATCTTCCCTCTTTGAATTCTATGATTAATTCCTATTAATATTGTTAAAAGTTATCGCATTTTTCCTTTTTCAACTACCCGTTTTTTAGGGGGGCAGATTGAAAAAGGGAAAATAGCTTACTTAAGCTGTTTTCTTGTAA
>NZ_JAAKEM010000059.1:0-3886 GCF_011039195.1 Dysgonomonas sp. ZJ709 | reverse complement strand
TTGTTTTTATATTTTCAATACGATTGAGCTTGAATATTCGATACTCTTCCCGTAAGTGACACCAAGCCGAAAGATACCAGTTAGGGTGTGTATAGGTAATACCTACAGCCTCTAAGGCTCTCTGACTCTTATTTTCGTCTGCATTGGTATAATTGATCTCTATAATTAACTTATCGTTTATACTGCTTAGTATTGTTTGCAATAAGTTAGGTAAACTCTCCCGTGTATTTCGGCTTTTATATACTGCAATAGTATCGTCCATGTCGTGAAGGTACTTTTTATCGACAGCTCTTAGTGCAGCACGGATTTTATCCATTCCCTGACGAAAATAGTTGCTATTCTGGGTATCGGTAAGTTGTTCGATAATCTTTTCAGCAGTAAGAAAAGCTATTGCCTCTTCTTTGGTAAACATAAGTGATGGTAGCCTATAACCTTCGATCAAAGAGTAACCGACTCCCGAATTACCGCAGATAGGTACTCCTGCTTCTGACAGGGTATTCATATCACGATAAATGGTACGCAAACTTACCTCGAAACGTTCTGCCATTTCAGAAGCTTTCACAATGGGTCGTGATTGTAATTGTACCAGTAAGGCTGATATGCGGTCGAGCCGATTTAAGTCTTTATTCACTCTGTTATTCTATAATCAATGCCCAAGCGACGCCAAATTTATCTACAACTTCTGCATACAATTTAGCATAGAACGGTTGACAAAGTTCGCATTTTATTTCTCCACCAACAGCCAATTTTTCATAAATATCTTTGAGTTGTTGGTCTGTGTCGCAAAATACGGTAATTGTATGTCCCAGAGACCCAAAATCAGTTTTTGTTCCGGGCATAGTATCTGCCATACTGAAGGTACAGCCATTGAATTCAAGGTCTGAATGGATTATTTTATCCTTGTAATCGGCAGGGGATTCCATATCGGGATAATCTCCGTAGCGGAAAATTTCGCTTATCGTTCCGTTGAATACTCCGGCATAAAAATTTAGAGCTTCTTCTGCATTGCCATTAAAGGATAGGTAAGATTTGATTTTCATATTCTACTGTTTTTTTAGTTACAGTACAAAAGTATCACACTGGTTTGACAACAGTATGTCAGCAACTTTTTAAAACTATACAAAATTTTCGATAATAACTGATTTTCGTTTCTTACCATAATCATTCCTCAAATCTTCCACAACCTAAAGTCGGTCATTTGTTCATCGAGCAAAGGTATGATGGTGTTTTTGCCCTGAATATTACGCTTCGCATTTTTTAGAAAAATCTTCCTCACCGTTCATTCCGGCGAGCGTATTTATTCCAAAAAAATATCCCTGTCAAAAATCACAATACCTCTTGTTGCTCCATGAAACAAAAATGACCGAACTGTCGGATGCCGCAGAAGAAAAAAAAAGTCATGATTATGAGAAACGAAAAAATAAGAATGAAACAAAATGACGCTCCGGCCGGAATTAACATAAGATTTGGCTTGAGAGTGGCTGTATTAGCCGTTTGTACGTGGTTTATCTGCAAAATGAGTACATCGGTAATCGGTGTAATTGGAGTGTATATACTGCTTCGCAGTGTGCTTAAAATCATTCGCCTGTCAGTCAGCATATTCTTTTCAATACTCTCAGTCATTGTACTTATGATAATTATCTCCCTGATTGTGGTATTAATCTTTTAAAACTTCCAATTATGAAATCAACCGATCATTTCAAGAATACCATACAAGCCTATTTAGAAGAACGAGTAGCAAGCGATACATTGTTTGAGTGGGCATATACGAAAGAAAACAAGAACCTTGACGACTGCATTACTTATATCCTCAATGCTGTTCAGAAAAGCGGTTGCAATGGATTTACCAGTGAAGAAATTTTCTCAATGGCTGTTCATTACTATGATGAAACAGATATTGAAATTGGCAATCCGATTAATTGTAATGTAGTAGTTAACCATACGGTAGTTTTGACCGAAGAAGAAAAAGAAGAAGCACGCAAAGAAGCTATCCAAAAAGCACATAACGAAGCCTATAACCGAGTGATGCAACCCAAGAAGAAAGCCAAACGAGTAGAAATGAATAACCAACCAAGTCTATTTGACTTTTAAAATGACAGCAAGATGAAACCAAAAAATAAATTCCAACAACAAATCGTAGAGGCAAGCAAAACCTTACCATCTATTACTAAAGAGCAAATACAATGGGGCTATGATAATGCCATCAGCTATGTAGGACAGCGGACCAAGAAAGGAAAAATAACCTGTTGTAAATGTTCCCACACATGGCAGGGAATGGGCGAACTGATAAATACCCTCTTAGGCTGCGAGTGTCCGAACTGTAAATCAAAACTGATAGTCAAGACAAGTCAAAAGCGGAGTTTCAATGACAGCTACTATATGACTGTTATAGATGCACACAAAGGCTATCAAGTTGTACGGACGATTATGTTAAGCTATACCACCAAAACAAGCAAACTACCCGAGTATTCACACAGTGAAGTGATGCAACGATGGATTGCCCCCAATGGCAAACACGCCACATTTGCACGGCTTCGCCAGACGATGGGAACGTGCTACTATGATTCATGGATATTTCATACCCCATTGGAACTGCGTAGCGAAAATATCAACAACAAGTATTATATAAATATCTATGATAGAATATCCACAGGAGCAGTTTATCCGAAACAGAAGCTAATTCCCGAACTGAAAAGAACAGGCTATAAGAAAGCCTTGTACAATCAAAAGCCCTTGGACCTATTTCGTGTCCTACTAACCGACAGCAGAGCCGAAACACTGATAAAAGCCAAGCAGACCAATCTGTTAAAACGTCTCATGGATAGTGGTTGGACACTAAGTATAGACAATTATTGGCAATCCATCCGCATTTGCATCCGTAACGGCTACAAAATTAAAGATGCGATTATGTGGTGCGATTATGTAGATATGCTTCGCTTTTTTGGAAAAGACCTGCATAATGCAAAATATGTATGCCCCACCGACTTAAAAGCCGAACACGACCGCTATGTAATCAAGAAAACAAAAGCGAATGCACGTTTGGAGGTTGAGAAGCAACTTGAAAAGGAAGAAGACTACAGACAAGCCAAAGAAAGATTTTTCGGACTGATGTTTTCGGATGGGATTATCAGCGTCCGTGTACTTGAAAGCGTAGCCGAGATTATAGCTGAGGGTAGAGCCATGCATCATTGCGTGGCAAGCTATCACTCAAAAGCCGATTCACTTATTCTAACGGCTTGCATCAATGGGAAAAAGATTGAAACAATTGAACTCTCGTTATCTCAATTGCGAGTTATCCAAAGCAGAGGGAAATGTAATAAATGCACCGAATACCACAGTCAAATTATCAACCTTGTAGAGAGCAATATCTCTCAGATTCAAGAACGATTAGCAGCATAAAGGTCGCAGACCTTTTTATTACTTAGCTAAGCAGAACAGCTATAGACTGTTATAATTAGAAAGTGTATCATTAAATATTTTCATTTACTTAATTAAATACAAACCAATTAAACACCAAGGATATATGAAAACAACAGAAGTAAACGACAGCCTGATAGGAAAACGATGCAAGTGCATTTTTACAGGGTTAATGGTAACAGGAATTATCGAGGAAACAGGAATAGACAAATACACCGCAGAGGTAAAAGTTCGTTTTGATGAGCCTCACCAATGGGGCGATGAGCTATTTGAATATGACTTCGCATCTGCTCGTTTGTGTGATGAGTTTGGCTCACTCCACCACCTTGAAATCATTGACGATAAATAATATCCGAATAAAAATAAAATCCGAATCATTTTATCTAATTAGCTGTATTTAAACATTCTAAAATCTGGGGAAATTTGATTTTATTTGTCATTAAATCTATTAATATAAAAAGTATGGACT
>NZ_JAAKEM010000058.1:0-4019 GCF_011039195.1 Dysgonomonas sp. ZJ709 | reverse complement strand
GGATCACATAAAGATCAGAAAATCAACGACTTATTTCTGACAAAACAAGACAAAACTCTCTAAGATAGATTCTTAGGGAGTTTTTTTTATTCTCTCCCCAAGACATAATCAGCCATTTAAATGCCGATATCAGACAGTCATTCGTTACGGATTCGTTACGGATTTTAAAAAAGACAAAAACCGTAACGATTAAGAATGTAAGTTTCTCATTTGTCGATTATTGGCAGTATTTTGTCTACCTGACTTCTAACAATTAATTCTAGTTTTGAACACTAAAAAATGATGTGTTATGAATGTTATGAAGTCAACTTTTCGTGTATTGTTTTACCTACGGAAAAATGAAGTAAACAAATCCGGTAATTCTTCCATTATGGTCAGGATTACTGTTAATGGAGAACAAGTACAATTCAGCTCCAAGTTACAAATCAAGCCCGAGCTATGGGACACCAAGAATGGAAAGGCAGTCGGTCGGAATGCAGAGTCTATGAACATTAACCGCTTATTGGATGCTATCAGTGTTAAGACAACGGAATTATACCACAAGCATTTGAGCGAATACGGTTATGTTTTGCCAGAGAAAATCAAAAATATTATTTTAGGAATTGATACCGACCGCAGAAAAATGCTGTTAGAGCATTTTGGGGAATACAATGAGTTCTATATTTTGAAGATTGGTAAAGATACCTCTCAGATAACTGCTAATCGCTACAAACTAACGAAACTTCGTTTACAGGAGTTCCTTAAAATGGAATATCATCTTTCAGACATTCCTGTCTTTGAGTTGACTCCTATTTTTGTGGAGAAGTTTTTCCTGTTCCTTAGAAATACCCACAGTTGCAGCAACAATACGGCTCTTAAATTTATTCAGCGGTTCAGGGCAGTATTTTACTACATTAAAGACACCGGAGCAGATATCAAGATTAATCCTTTCGGCAGTTTTAGATTCCGCACTACTAAGGTTGTTCGTGAAGTACTTTCGCAAGAAGAGATTGATGTGATATACAGAAAAGAGTTCCTTACCGAAAGATTAAGTCTCGTAAGGGATATGTTTATTTTCATGTGCTATAGCGGGTTGTCATATATAGATGTAGCACGGCTGACAGAAGATTCTGTAAAGACAGCCTTTGACGGACACAAATGGATAATGATTCAACGGCAAAAGACCAGTGTACCATCAAATATCCGTCTGTTGGAAATACCGAGGGAAATCATAGAGAAGTACAGAGGGCAGCAAATCAATGGAAAACTATTTCCGATCTGCTCCAATCAAAAGATGAATGAATACCTCAAAGAAATCGCAACTATCTGTGGTATAAATAAGTGCGTCACCTGCCACGTAGCAAGACATACTTTCGGAACGACTGTTACGCTAGCCAACGGTGTACCTATTGAAACAGTATCGAAGATGCTCGGGCATACCGATATTAAAACGACCCAAATTTACGCCAAGATTGTCGACCAAAAACTAAGTTCGGATATGGATAATTTAGCTAAAAGCTATAAAAAAAGAAGATACGCTAATAAATAAGCCTTATGGAAACAGGATATATTAAATTCTCGGATGTAGGAACTGATAAACCCATCATCGAGGTCAAACTCGTTGTTGGTACAGTCTGGATGACAATAAACGAGATAGCAGATTTGTTCGGGGTATATAATCCGACAATCTTTAAACATCTTAAAGCAATGTTTAAAGATAATTTGCTGCGAGAAAATGATGTTACGAAGGAATATAGATATACCCGAGATGAAGGTGGAGAGTATATATGCACCTATTACAATTTGGAGGCTATCATTTTTCTAAGTTTTCGTATTCAATCGCTCTATACGAAAGCTTTTCGTGCATGGGTACTCAATGCCTTTTGCGAATATAGCCGGAGAAAGAAAGAGCATGAAGTTATTGTGATATTCAATACTAATATGAACGAGTATTCACTTAAAACCTTGAATTGATATGGAACTGCAAATCATTCAGAACAAAATATTTGAAGTTCGGGGCTTACGAGTGATCATTGATTTTCATTTGGCGGAACTTTATCAGGTCGAGACCAGAGCTTTAAAACAAGCAGTAAGAAGAAACATCGAGCGTTTCCCCGAAGACTTCATGTTTGTATTGACGAATCAAGAAGCTATTGAGTTGATAAACATAGGGGTGTCACAATCTGTGATACCCTCCGGTTATAATATTGGGGCATCTAAAATCTTTGCCTTTACTGAACAAGGAGTAGCAATGCTTTCATCTGTGCTCCGAAGTAAGATAGCCATTGAAATCAATATCTCGATTATGAGAGCCTTTGTCGCTCTTCGTCAATATGCTTTAGGCTATGCCGACCTTAGCCAAAGATTGGAGAGCTTTATGCTCGAAACAAATATGCAGTTCAACGAAGTATATCAGGCATTGACCGAATTGGCTAGTGTTAGAGAGTTAGAAGATAAACCACGAAAGCGGGTTGGATATTTGCAAGATGAGGAGGAGCAGTGATGCTCCTTTTCTTGCATTAAAACGTTACCAAGTTTTATAAAATTTCTCACCACTCTGTATCATGATGATTGTTTTGGCAATACGATCTACTTTGGTTTGTTCAGTCTTAGCTGAATATATCCAATTAACAAAAGCTTTTTTCTCCCCATCACTGTATGTTTCAAACTTTTCTAGAACACCGTCTTCGTACTTCATGCACAACACCAACTCTTCTGGCATTTCAGTTGGCAAATTGTCTTCATAGAGAGTAATGCGTACCGTATCGCCAGCCTGCTTCTTTATTTTCTTCCTTATTTCCGACTTAAGGGCTAACATCAAATGACCATTACCTAAAGGCATCAAACGAACATTTGAAAACTCGTAATCATCTATCTTTCCTTTTACCTTCAACATCCCAAAAGAGGTTTTAGGCATAGGGATTTCGAGTATCTCGACATAAGTCCATCCTCCCTTTCCCTCAAATTTCTGTAATAAGTAATCTTTATCTACTAATGGTTTCTCAATTTCCATATACCAAAATTAATGAAAAGGGGGTAAAAAGAACCCCAACTGCTATATAAATAGCTGCGTCGAACAAATGGCACAGCTATTTTTATATATAAACATTTCCTTGTACGATAAAGTCAATTTTATTTCATAGGAATACATAAATCTACTACCCAAGGAGCATCAGGATCTTCCATATCACCTGTGCAGCTCAAATAAAGGTCGTATTGGTCTCTCATGTCATATTCATAGCCTTTTTCGTTAAATGCACTATATACTTTGCACCATGCCTCGCCGCATTCTGACATATTGATTTCTACCTGCATCACAAAATACTTTCCGCCGCTGATTGTATACTGTTTCATTCCTTCGCCCGGTTCTATTCCGGCAAGGTCTTCCAGGCAAGCCTCCGAACGTAAACTCTCTGCCGGTATATGCATGGGGTCGTCGTGATAAACTCCCGCCATCTTGGGGGCAGCAGGCCACAGGTTGTTTTCTCCTGCCCATACGCATAGTTTTTCAAAAGCAGGGCCTATACCCGAATAGTCGCCAACGTGCGAAATGGCAATCGTTTTAATCGGTTCGAGATTTTTAATTTCTGTACTGTTAATTTTCATAAGTCTAAATTTTTAATGATTTGTTTTATAATACCTTTTATTTCAATAGGGCGAATCACTGTTGTTGTGTCGGCATTCGCCAATACCCACCTTGCTAAAGATTCGAGTGAATAAGCCATGTAGGTTTGCTCCATCTGCCCGTTTTCAAGCTCTTTCTCTTCAGCCAGTCCCATAAAATAGCATCTGTCGGCATAATGCTTGGACACCTCTTTGCTTGTTTGTAATACAACTTCTATCAGGCAGTGATGATCCTCACACCCAAGAAGCGATTCCAACGGCGGATGAATTTTCGTGTGTTTATCGGTCGTTGTTTTTATATTTTCAATACGATTGAGCTTGAATATTCGATACTCTTCCCGTAAGTGACACCAAGCCGAAAGATACCAGTTAGGGTGTGTATAGGTAATACCTACAGCCTCTAAGGCTCTCTGACT
>NZ_JAAKEM010000057.1:0-4167 GCF_011039195.1 Dysgonomonas sp. ZJ709 | reverse complement strand
TGGTAACTATATATCATTTTACACAAAATCCTCGGTCAGGGGACGTTTACTAATTTAAAAACAAAAAACATGAAAGATAAAGAAAAACAAGATAACAAATTAATAGAGTATTGTAAAAAAACTAAAACTAAAGTAGGAGAAGTTACCGAATATTACTTTGGGACGACCTACACAATAGAAGGTCAAGAAAGGAACGGTGAAATTTGGGCTCAGGATTGGGCTGAGGCAGAAGAATTTCTAAAGCAGAGAGCAGCTAGTGAGAAGATACTTTTTAAAGGTACATCAACATGCTCTACCATTCGTAAACAGTGATATGCTTACTTTCATCATACCCATTTCTTACAGCATTCTCCTTACAATATGACTTATTGGCATAACCTTGCGAGGAATCTCCAACTGTAATCCCATTAGATGCCAAACGTTTCCATCTGAATTTACCTCTCTTGTCGGGATAAAATGTAAATGTATCTTCTTTCTTTTTCATAAATAAGGATTAAAAGGTTAATACACAAATAAAAGGCTGAAAAAAAGCAAGGATTTCGCTCCTTGCGCGCGCGTTAGAAATTACCTCTGAGGCAAACTACGGCAGTATGAGTCTATATACTCTACACGTCCATATCGGAAGCGAGTGTATGATATTACTGATACAGGCTTCTCACAACAGCATATACATTGCGTCATGTTCTGTTAGATGATAAACCAAAGTGAACACCGCTATTGTATAATGCAATTGTAAAAGTAGCATTTTTTGTTAATCTTCAGCCTTTTTATTTAAATTTCTGAATGTCAAGGGAATTACCTTGACTTATCAGAAGGACTAAGAAAATATGATATTACAGCTATAATAACAATTAAACCGATAATATATGGTAAGATATGCAAGAATGAAGACATTACTTTCACTATGAACATAACGATGCCGATACAACCGATTATTACACCAACTATAACTATAATTGTAGATAACAAATCTTTCATAAAAATGGTGATTAGGTTAATAAGAATGTGTCACATTCTAAATAGTACTACTATACTCTATACGAACACCCTCCACAGATACAATATTCTTGTTTTTGGCAACCCATACAACAATAGAGTGTTCAGTAGAGGTCATTTGAGGAGAAACCTTGACCCCGATAAGAGCTTCCCTATGTTCTATTAAAGTATTGTCAGACAATCTAAAAACAATATAAATAGATGCTATTTGTGACTTACCATCTATCATTGAATAAGCTTCGAAAAGAGTTGTTTCACTTAGATTTGTTAAGGAAAAAGAAAGCCAATAAGGTACAGTAGTTGAGATATGTGTTTTAGGATACTTTTGAGCATTAGTCTTTACATTTACTTTCAATTGAATATCATTTAAGGTGTAAACTACTCCCTCATAGTTTATTTTCTTTTTCGAATAACAATTGCCAAAGGGAATACTAAGTAATACAATCAGCATTATAGCTAGTGAATTGGTATTTTTCATTTTCTAATACAATTTATTATTACTTGTGGGATTGGCTTATTAATGTCTCGGTAGCGTTGCTCGAATAAATCTGTCTCTTTCTCTGTACCACAGAATTGTGCAGGAACTGTAGTCTGTCCATTAAATGTTGCAGAACACTCTATACATATAAGAACAGGACACCTTTCGGCTACAAGGTCACTTGTCTTGTCATCATCCTTTGAACAGGATATAAACAGAATAAAAATGAATACAAATAAAAAATTGAAGTGTTTCATAAAATAAATGTATAAGTACCACTTAATCCCGAAGTAGCATTATTAAAAAGAAAGCGTGGGATTACAGTCTCATTTACCAATAGGAGGCTCTGGTAAGCCCTTGTAGGATAAACAAGAAAGAAGCCCACGCCAAATAGCATGAGCATCAACTTCTCATTCTTACCTACAATTTGAAATTTACCAGATTTCCTATTGGCAGAATAAAAGCTAACGCTTTATAAATTTTCGTATGTCGTTACAAAAATAACAATATTTACTAACTAAATAATAAAAGATTATGCAAAAAAGAAAAAACAAAGACGAACTCATTCTTAAAAATAAAGACGAGATACATTCCTTAATAATGGAACTAGGTGTACAAATTCCAGATAGTTATATTTGGTCTAATGAATTAAGACGAAAGTTTGAAAGGATTACTTCTTGGCTTTCTTCTTAGCATTAGCAACTTTTCGGTCATAGGGAGGTTTATTTACAGGTTTTAAAGAGACACCTTCTTTGGATGCTTTTGCTTGGATAGCATCTCTGCTTCTTCCAAGTTTAAGTCCAATTACACCTGTAGGAGTATTACCTTCTACTAACTCTTTTAGTTTTTCTATATCTTCTTCACTCCAAGATTTGTTTTGATTTTTAGGTGGCATAATATAAAGTTTTAAAGGTTAAAGTCTAAAGGTAAAAATAATTCAAAATATGCTATAAAAAATATACTATATTTTGAATTATAAATTTGCAGATAAGACTGTTTTTTGTTATCTTTAAGTACATGATAAACATAAACTTATGATAGGAAAAGACTTTAAATCAATATTCGAATTACTTGAAATGTTCCCAGATGAACAGTCATGTATAGACTATTTAGAAGAGAAAAGATGGGGTGGAGATGTTGTTTCACCATTCGATGATTCGTCAAGGGTCTATAAATGCAAAAACAACCGCTACAGATGTAAAAATACAAGGAAGTATTTCAATGTCAGAACAAATACTTTGTTTGACAATACAAAAGTAGGTTTAAGAAAATGGTTTTTAGCGATCTATCTTGTTACAAGCCACAAAAAAGGAATTTCATCCTGTCAATTGGCAAAAGATTTAAGAGTAACTCAAAAAACGGCTTGGTTTATACTACAGCGTATAAGAACCTGCTTTGAAATTGAAGAAGATATAGCATTAGATGGAGTTGTAGAAATTGACGAAACATTCGTAGGAGGGAAAAATAAGAATAGACATTGGAATAAAAAAGTACCTAAAAGTCAAGGTCGGAGTTTCAAGGACAAAACCCCTGTATTTGGGATGCTACAACGAAATGGAATAGTAATAGCTAAAGTCGTTCCCGACACCTCTGTGAAAAGTCTGTTACCTCATATACTAAAACACATCCGAGAAGGCAGTACAATTTATACAGATGAGTGGAACTATGGAAACCTAAGCGAAAAGTACAACCATGACTATATACATCATGGAGCAAGAATTTACGCACAAGGAGAAGTATACACCAATACAATAGAAGGCTTTTGGAGTATCTTTAAAAGAGGAATTATGGGTATTTATCACATAACATCACGAAAGCATCTACAGAAATATGTAAACGAATTTGTTTTTAGATACAATACCAGAAAAATTTCTGAAAAAGGAAGATTTGATTTACTTTTACAAAATACTGAAAGAAGATTGAAGTATAAAGATTTAACGACTAACTAATGTATTATGCCACAAAATAAACCAAAAAAAGATAAACCCAAAGCAAAAAAGCCAGCGAAGAAAGCCGTGCCAAAATCCTTTGACGAAAAAATAGAAAAAGCATTGAAATTCAATCCCAATGCTAGTAAAAAGAAAAAATAAGGGAGTGCTTTTCACACTCCCAGTCAATTGCTACCTTTGCTCAATCCAATCCTGTTTTCTCTCTAACGTCTCCACTGGAATAACAATAGTGGTGTTATTCCAGTTTACATTGATAGAAATACTTACAATTAAAGACGACTTAAGTAGGTCTAATAAGTTACAGAAAAACTTTTTTACCATTTAAATGCAAAATATTATTTCAAAACAAAGGTAGTAAAATTTATAAATAATTAACAATAAATATAATAATGAAAGATATGCCAAAAGAACTATACAATCTAACAAAAATAGTAAGAGGAACTACACCAACAAAAATAGACCCTAAAAGTGTTGGAACTATATACAAAGATAGATGTACAGTAGATGGAAAAAGATTTTTAGGACTTGAAAGTATTTCAATCACAGACAATCCATTTGATAATATTTATCATAGTTTTGATATTGATGGAGTTCACCCAGCAACAATCCTTGACGACCTGAATAAACAAGAGTGCGTTGTTTATGAATATACAACGACAACACAGGTAATAATTAAAAGAGGGAAGGATAATCCGTTAACAACCATGACTAATTTTGTGTAAAATGATATATAAGTACCTAAAT
>NZ_JAAKEM010000056.1:0-4879 GCF_011039195.1 Dysgonomonas sp. ZJ709 | reverse complement strand
ATTTGATTTTAAGAAATCAGTCGGACTTTTTTTATAGAACTCTTTAAAACATTTTGTAAAATAAGATGCCGATGAAAATCCCGATCTGTATGCAATATCGGATATAGGAATTCCTGCTGAGATCATTTGCATAGCATATTTTAACCGTATGATTCGTATAAACTCGTTAGGTGGATAGTCTGTAAGTGATTTTATCTTACGGTATAATTGTGAACGTGATAGCCCCAGATGTCTAGCTATATCTACAACATTCAATTCGGGATCGGTGATGTTCTTTTCCACGTATTCTTGAAACTTATTAATAAAAGACTGCTCTATCTCGGCAAGGGAGGTTTTTTTTGTGTCGTTGATTAAACTATTTCCAAAAGCCTTTCTTATTTTTTTTCTGCTTTCTATCAGTTTCTCTATTCTTATTTTTAGCAATCCTGCATTGAACGGTTTAGGAATATAGGCGTCTGCTCCGCTTTGGAATCCCAAAGCTTTTTGTTCGTCTAACGAGCAGGCTGTTAGTAGAATAACAGGTATGTGGCTTGTAAATACATTTTCTTTCAAGATGGTGCAAACCTCAAATCCATCTTTGCCCGGCATCATTACATCGCACAGAACAATGTCGGGAATGAATTTGATTGCCATTCCTATTCCCGATTCACCATCTTCGGCTTCGATTACAGTATATTCATTTCTTAATATCAGGCGCATATACCTCCGCATATCCGGATTATCTTCGATGAGAAGAACAATATCTTTGTCGTCATCTAAGAGATTGCTTAATATTTTATTATCAGGAGATTCTATAACCTCTGTTTCAAGTTGAGATGTTGTATAGCCTTCATTATATACTTCATCTTTAAGATTGATATTCTCTGGTTGTTGATAAGGGATTAGTACAGTAAATGTTGTTCCTTCTCCGGCCATGCTTTCTACAAATATTTTTCCATTGTGAACATCAACTAACGAACTGGTCAGGGCCAATCCGATTCCTGTTCCCGAATCATGTGGGCTAACCTTATAGAACCGATCGAATATGCTATTAATCTTGTCTTTAGGAATACTCTTTCCATCGTTGAATACGGATATTTTCAGATAATCATTGTCTTCGGATAATTCCTGCTTTAAGGATACTTTAATATGCCCTTCCTTTTCGGTATATTTAAAGGCGTTGGATAGTAGATTGAAATATATCTTCTCTATTTTATCTTTATCGAAGTAAAGATTATATGAATTGTGGTTGTCGGATATAAATGTAAATGATACTTTTTTGCGTTTTGCATAATCGATAAAAGCAATATTCAGATCTTCAAGAAACTGCTTCATATCACTTTTTACAAAATAGGTATTCATTTTGCCGTTTTCGTAACTTCTGAACTCGATGATCTGCGAGATGAGGTTTAATAAGCTATTGCTGTTTCGTTTGACTAAATCCAATAAAGTCTTTTGTTCATCGGTTAAGTTTGGTGAATCAAGTAATGTTTCCACCGGGCCAAGAATCAAGGTTAATGGTGTTCTGAACTCGTGCGATATATTGGTGAAAAAAACTAATTTGGCGTGAGTAGCTTCTTCAAGCTGTTTGGATAATGAGATTAACTGATTCTTTTGTTCTTCGAGCAATCGGTTAGATCTACTCTTATTTCTATATGCAAAGATAGATAAGAACAATAAGATAGAGATCAGCGCCAAGATGAGTATTGTACCATAAAAAAGGGTTGTCTGATTGGAGTATTGAGTGATACTCTTGTTTAGAAGGCTGTTTATCTTCTCAACCTTTTTTTGATGCTCCGAAATATGTTCAGTTTGTAGTTGTAATACCCTTACATTGCTTTTGTCCACAACTGCCGTATAAAGAGTATTCTCACGACTAAAAGGTTGATTTGTCAATATTTTTATCGCTAAATCTATCACCTTATCTCCCCCTGTGGGATAGATAAAAGACGCATCTTGCAAACCGTTATGTATATTCTGAATACCTCCGCCTTCGCCCGGTAATGCATCTATTCCGATGATGAATGGCGACTTTCCGCTGTATTTCGAAACGGCTTCATGAACCCCTAGAGCCATAGGGTCGTTCATGGCAAAAACAAGATCGATAAGATTGTGTTCTTTCAATATTTCAGCCATTTGCTTTTCGGCTTCGTCTTTCAGAAAGTTCCCCCTTTTCTCGGTGATAATTTTTATATCGGGATAATTTTGTATTGCATTTATAAATCCTGCATGCCGTTCAGCATCCGATGTCGATCCATTCCAACCTCTTATTTCTACAATATTTCCTTTTCCATTAAGGATGCCTGCAATATATAGGGCGACTTCTTTTCCTATCTGATAATTATCGGCACCCATGTAAGCTGTATAATCTTCAGTATCTATTTTTCTGTCTACTAATATTACAGGTATACCTGCTTTGAAGGCCTTTTGTATTATTGGTGTAATTGCTGTCGATTCATTGGGCGAAATAATAAGCAGATCTACTCCGTTATCAATTAAGGATTCGATATCTTTTATTTGTTGTTTTGTGTCGTCTTTTACTGTTTTGATTTGTATGTCGATATTCTGATAAATGGAGGCTTCCAGCAACATTTCGTTATTCATTGTCTTACGCCATAAATCATCACTGCACTGCGACACACCGATAGTATATGTAGCTTTTTCATTTGTGCCGCACGAAAGCAGAACAATAGAGAATAATAGAAAAAGTGTGATATATAGATTTTTCATAGCAAGGTTATTGTGAAGCATCAAACAAAAATACAGAAAAGCATCGCATCTTGTATACAGAATGCGATGCTTTAATTTTATTTTCACTTATTTCTGAACAGTTCTAAGTAAGCATCCGGTAGCCTTGGCATTGCTCCATGTTGCGTACACACATAAGCTGAAACCTCCATTGCTAACTGATGGGCATCGGCAATACGTTCACCGTGCATATACGAAGCCACAAATGCAGCAGTAAAAGAGTCGCCTGCACCTACAGTATCGGCTACATGAACCTTAGGTGTGGGCTGGAATGAAGTCTCTTTCGACGTAAAAACAAAACTGCCTTCTGTACCCTTAGTCAGAATAACGATATCAAGGTTGTACCTCTCTAGCAATAGTTTGCATATGTCTTGTTCGTTATCATCTTTCAGATCAAATAATTCGGCTACAATAATGACTTCTTCATCGTTTATCTTAAGCATATTTGCTAGTTGTAGGGATTCGTGTATCAACTCCTTTGTATAAAAATGCTGACGAAGGTTTATATCAAAAATCTTAACACTATTTTCAGGCATAGCAGCCAGAAATTTTTTCACGGTTTCCTTCGATACACTGTTTCGTTGTGCCAGCGATCCAAAAGATACTGTCCCCGTATTTTTCGCCAGATTCTCTAATTTAGCGGTGAAAGGGATATTATCCCACGCTACATTCTCACATATCTCATACTCGGGAACACCTGTTTTATTTAATGTCACTTTTACTGTCCCTGTCGGATAATCCGTAACCTCTATTACGTAGTTCAAGTCTTTTTCCGCAAGACTGGACAGAATTTCTTTACCTAACAAATCGTCACCAACAGCACTTGCTGCATATCCATTATATCCGAATTGCGAAACATGGTATGCAAAGTTGGCGGGAGCTCCACCTAATACTTTTCTTTCGGGAAATACATCCCATAATATTTCACCAAGACCGACAACTGTATTATTCATCTCTTGTTTATTTATTAGTTTAATACTCAATGTTTCAACCTACTTTCTCTTTCAATTTGAAAGATACGAATATCAGATAGATTATCCCCATCGCCAACACAATTAATGCACCTGTTTGAGAAGATAAAGCATCTGTAAGCAATCCCATAAGTAGAGGGAAGATAGTTCCTCCGAATAATCCCATGATCATTAGACCCGATACTTCGTTTTTCTTATCGGGCATGTATAGTAGAGCTTGAGATAGAATAATGGGGAAAATATTAGAATTACCTAACCCGATAAGTGCAATACAAATATAAATGACAGTAAGACTGTTGAATACGAATAATCCGATAATTGCAGCTACCATTAATGTCACACTGATTGCGAAGAATTTCTTGGATGAGAAACGAGCTAGGACAAAAGCTCCTGTGAAACAACCGATAGTACGAAACAAGAAATATAAACTAGTGGCATATCCTGCATCTTCTAAGCTCATAGCGAGACGTTCCATCAATATTTTAGGGGCGGTAACATTTGTTCCGACATCTATTCCTACGTGGCACATAATTCCGATAAATGATAATAATATCACCTTATCTCCCAGTAAAGCGAAGCATTGTGTAAAAGTCGATCCTGATCCCTTTTCGTCGGTTTCTTCGATAGAAGTCATGCCAAGAAAGATTGTTGCTAATATTGATACAACCATAAAGATGGGGAACAGTAATTTCCAATCGCCGAACGAAGCTGCTGCCCATGCGGCAATAATAGGGGCAGAAAACGAAGCTATGGCTTTAACAAACTGACCGAATGTAAGTGAACTTGCCAGTTTGTCTCCCGCTACAATATTCGATAATAGCGGATTTAACGAAACTTGCATCAAAGTATTACCGATCCCCAATAATGAAAACGAAACAAGCATAGAGGCAAAGGAATAGTCAATAAGCGGACTTAATAAAGCAAATGCAGTAACCACCAAACTTATCAATACTGTTTTTCGTCTTCCTATTCGGTTCATAAGCATTCCTGTAGGTACTGAAAATACCAGAAACCAAAAGAATACCATCGATGGAAGGAGATTTGCCATCGTTTCCGACAAGGCAAAGTCAGCTTTTACATAATTGGTCGCGATACCAACCAAGTCTACGAATCCCATAACGAAGAATGATAACATTACTGGGATTAGAGCTAAATATATGCTTTTCTGTTTCATGGTTTTT
>NZ_JAAKEM010000055.1:0-5100 GCF_011039195.1 Dysgonomonas sp. ZJ709 | reverse complement strand
CTGTGGAACTAACTCCATCAGATGAATGTTGTAGCGATGTACAAACAACTGAAGCTGGAGAAGGAACTTCTTGTTATTCAGATTCAACTATAAATAAAGTTTGAGACCTCAATAATATCATTATGAACTTATGTTCATAATGATATTTATATTATATTTGCGATAAGAAGAATAGCATGACACGTACAAAGAAAAACAGATTTATCCAGATGGCTCCTCATTTTAGCGGGTTTAAGCCTTTGGGGTTGCTTTATAAAAGGAAGGATGCCGTTATTATCAATTTTGAAGAATACGAAGCCTTGAAATTATGCGATTATGAGCATTTATCTCAGGCGGAGGCTGCTAATCTGATGAATATATCTCGTCCTACATTTACGCGTATTTATGAAAGTGTACGCAAAAAGATAGCAATAGCTTTTATTGAGGCTTCACCGATTATCTTTGAAGGAGGAAATACCGAGATAGCAAAATGGTATAAATGCGATGACTGTGAAATAGTCTTTACATTAAAAAATGATTCTGAAGCAAAATGTCCACTTTGCGGGAGACTTGCTGTCACTTTAAATAAACCTGAATTATGATAATCGCAATTTCATCGGATGAGAATGATTTGAATCAAACAGTTTCAGGCAGTTTTGGGAGATGTCGCTATTTTTGTTTATATAATACAGAAACACTCGAAGCTATATTTGTAGAAAATCCGGCGACATCAAGCCCGAAAAATGCAGGAGCGAAGGCAGCTTATTTTCTATTAGAACAAAATGTAGGAATAGTAGTAGCCTGCCGCTTTGGAACCATAGCTATTGTGTATTTAAGAGAAAATGATATTCAAATAGTAATACCTCAGTCACCAAAAACAATCAACGAAATTATAAATCAATTAAAAAAGCAGATAATATGAAAATTGCTGTACCAACAAGAGGAAATATTGTGGACGACCATTTCGGACACTGTGAGGCCTATTCGGTTTTCACAATAGACAACGATAAAAATATCGAAAATGCTGAATTATATCCATCACCGCAAGGATGCGGATGTAAAAGCAATATCGCATCTCTTTTACAGGAAGAGGGCGTGACTGTCATGCTTGCCGGTAATATGGGGGCTGGAGCTTTAAAGGTGTTGACCGGCCATGGGATTAAAGTATATCGTGGTTGTTCGGGTAATGCATCGAAGGTAGTTCAGGATTTTCTGGATGGAAAGATTATTGATTCGGGCGAAGGATGCGACCATCACCAAGAGGGGCATCAATGCAATCATGAATCGTAAATGGAAGTAACTGTTCTAATAGATAATAACTTTGGTCCGGAAGAAACCAGAAATATCAACTTAGAGATTCCTATGCACAAGAATCAATACAATTATAAACATTAAGCCTTTATCTTTAGAAAATCAAGAAAACGTATTGAAACCTTGTTCTCTCAGCTCTGTGATCAGTTTATGATTTCGTAGAAACTATGCCAAAATTTTGATGGTTTCAAAAATATAACATTTTATAAGGTTATGGGTCTGGTAGTTATGCAGATCATAAATTAAATAATAATAATAATTGAAAAACTTATATTGTATGATTAATGCACTACGGGTTCACTTAAGATCCAAGCAATGAATGCCGGTTATCTTTTATCTAATTTTTTGTAGAAAAAATGATCGAATGAAAACCTTCCTGCACCATAAATGAGTAATAGGAGAAGTAGTAATGTCATCGAAAAGTCTGTACGGGACTCATGTGCCATAACCCAGAATCCTTTATCGAGTAAAACAGGCAATTTAGTTGTAATTAATGCAGTGAACATAATTATGATAAGAGGAATTGTTGCGATCTTAGTCAACAAGCCCAATAATAGAAGTAAGCCACAAATAATCTCAAATGTTCCGACAAAATAAGCCAAGAACTCAGGGTTGGCAAACCCGATCTTCTCAAAACGTCCGGCTCCTACTAATTCCGGTAAGATGTATTTCTGTATCCCTTCGGATAAAAATACCCACCCTACAATAATACGTGGTATCAATGGCTTGTAGTCCTGTGCTGTCTTTAAAACAGCATGTATAATTTTCTTCATAATTTAGTTTGTTTATCAATGGATGCGAAGTCCAAAACTTACTTCAACATAAATCCTATACTATATTAAGAATAATAGATAACCTACAATCGCACTTCCCAAAACGATAAATGCACTGTTCATCTTCTTAAAAACAAAAATTACAAGCAGGCTTAGAACAGCTATAACAATTGTACGCCAATCGGTCAATGTCTCTTTGCCCATTTCTAGACAAACAGCTAGTATAACTGCGACCGAAGCTATATTTACAGCATTGAGGAAGGCTGCCATAGGTTTCGATTTGCGTAGTTTGGGAATAACCGGATTCAATACAATTACAAACAGAAAAGAGGGTAAGAATATTCCAATAGTTGCCACCATAGCACCCCATACTCCATTTATTTAATTGCCAACCGATAAATGTCGCCGTTGAAAGAACCGGACCGGGTGTAAATTGTCCCACAGCAATGGAATCAATAAGCTGCTGACGGGTAAGATACCCACTAACAACTAACTCTGCGTCTAAAAATGCAAACAATACATAGCCACTACCATACAGCAGGGCTCCAATCTTCAAAAACAGCAGAAAGATTTTTAAACTTCCGACAGGCACATTACCTGAGACTCCAACAAAGAGAGCCAATGGAACAAAACTGTTTACGGTTGCCTTTATGTTTTTCAGATAATATAATATGAGCCCTGCACCACCACAGCCTAGCAGGGCTATTATCTCGTTGATACCCATCAAACACGCAATAACTGTCAAAACTCCTAAAATTCCCAATTCAATATTTTTCAACGCTTTTTTTCCTAAACTCACCAATGCTCCTATAATTATTGCAATTACGGCAGGCTTTATTCCATATATAAAAGGTGTGACATTGGGTAATTGACCATATTGTTGATAGAGCCACGCAAACACTGATGTAATAAGAACAGCCGGAAGGATGAAAGATAATCCGGCAACGACAAGACCTTTACATCCGGCTCGCTCGTGTCCGCAGTGCATGGCCATTTCAGAAGAATTGGGTCCGGGAATAAGATTGGTTGCACTTATTAAGTCTAGAAAATGTTCTTGAGTCATCCATTTTTTCTTTTTGACCACTTCGTCTTCCATCATCGCAATATGTGCAGCAGGTCCTCCAAAGGCAATAGTACCCAATTTTAAAAAGAGTTTCGCAATTTCCTTCAGATCATTATTTATTTCCATAAATTGTTGTTAACTAATTAAGTTTTGTTAGAACGATAAAAGAGCCTCTGATTGTATATATTCATGTGATAACTAAAGCATATCTATAGAAAGCCTGCACATAAGTAAGTATAAAGCTATACAAAATATTGAGACAATTAATAAGTTTTCAAATTTATAAAAACACTAATATCATACAACGAAGGAATCACATAGAACATAAAACAGAAGTACTGCAAAATCAGATTAGCAAAATGCCATGTCAACTATTTGAAAATAGCCAACATATCTTTAACTTGTTTTGTAAATAAAGATACTACGACTTAAAGTAACCTTTTATTCAAAAGTTGATGGTAAACTTGGCGCCTTATTTTCAAGTCTCAGAATTCTAGCTGTAGCTCTATATTTTAAAATATTGGAGCAAGTAGAAATATCACTCAGAATCCCTTACTTAGAAATTCCTGAAATTTCTCTTTATACTGCTCACCGACAGGGATTCGTACATTATTATCGTAAACGACCGTGTTTCTTTCCACTACTTCAACTTTCTCCTTATTAACTATAAATGAACGATGCACCCTTAGAAATTGGGAGGGGAGCATTGTCTCTATGTTTTTAAGGCTCATCAGAGTCAAAATATCGTTGCCGCTTGTCTGATGTATTTTGATGTACTCGTGTTGGCTCTCTATATATTTGATGTTATTGAAATTGATCCGGACTAATCTGTACTCTGATTTTACAAACAAATATTCACTGTTAGTTTTAACTTCCTCAATATACGAAAGCTCCAGTTCTTTCATCCTTAAAGCCTTATTAGCAGCTTTCAAAAAAACGGAGTATGAAATGGGCTTTAGCAGATAATCGAGAGCATCTACCTTAAATCCGTCAATGGCATATTCGCTGTACGCTGTTGTGAAAACGATGTACGGTTTTCTAATCAGAGATTTTACAAGGTCGATTCCATTAATACCGGGCATATCTATATCCACAAATACCAACCCTACATCTTGTTTTTCGATAGGTTCAACAGCATCTAAACCGTTCTCGAAATCGCCAACGAACTCCAGATTAGGAGTTTTCTTTATATATTCGGATATCTGAGCCAAAGCCAAAGGCTCATCATCGATTGCTACGCATTTAATAATCATAGTGGTATTATTAGTTCGACCTCAAATTTGTCGCTCTCATTAACGGTCAGTTTATAATTATTACCATATAATAAGTCCAGGGTTTGTCTGGTATTTACAATCCCCAGTCCGCCATAATCGGAGAGGCGGTTTGTCTTATTTATACCATTAATTCCCTTGAATATCAGTAAGTCATTATCTATTTTTATTTCAAAATAGAATGCGGAATCTTCCTTGTAACTCACTCCATACTTAAATGCGTTTTCGATAAATGAAGCGAATAACATAGGCGGAATTTTTATCTCCCCTGCATTGTCAGGGAAATTCAGTTCAACCCTCACTTTTTCGTTATGCCTGAGCTTCATCAGGGCGATATAACTTTCGATAAATTCGATCTCTTTGCTTAGACTGATTTTATCATGTGAAGAGTCATAAAGCAGATACCTCATCATTGTAGAGAGAAGTATAATAGAATCTTTAGCTTTCTCTGAATCAATGTCAATAAGTGCGTGGATATTATTGAGGGTATTCATAAAAAAGTGAGGGCTAACCTGATTCTTCAACAGATTGAGGTTTGTTTTAAGCTGCTCTTTCTCAAGCTCAGACCTGATGGATTGCTCGTTTATCCAACTTTTTATCAATTTGGCGGCGGCTCCTAAGCCTACAATTAAGATTCCAATGAGGGAATTATCAAAAAAATCTTTCGTAAATCGTGCCACATTGTAAATCGGTGGAATATGCA
>NZ_JAAKEM010000054.1:0-6592 GCF_011039195.1 Dysgonomonas sp. ZJ709 | reverse complement strand
AGGAATTTATAATGTTAATATTTGTTAGTAAAATGCAGGGCTTTATTAGAAGCTCTAGCGGATTTTACTTAACCGGTGGTATACTTTTCAATTATTTTAGTGGACTACTTTTCAATTATATTATACATCATAGGTTCTTGAAACCTGACGGATATTTAGCTATTGTTATACCTGATGGCATATTAACAAACAGCAGTATGCAATATGTAAGAGATAAAATAGAAAGTATGTTCCGCATTCTAGCTGTAGTTTCATTACCACAAACTGCATTTATGGCAAATGGAGCAGGGGTAAAAAGTTCTGTGCTTTTTTTGCGGAAAAATTCTACTAAAATAGAAGAGGCTATTATATCAAAAAAGGAAAGAATTAGACAGAATATACTCAAAAGCAATAATTACATAGAGACTATTAAAAATTGGGATAAAGAGATTAACGAGGCTATAAAGGAATTAGAGAAAAAAGCAAAGGAAGAGAACCCCGATTTTGATAAAAAACAAATAGCGGAATTAATAAAGGGCGAAAAAATCGAATTACAAGAAAAACACACAATAAGAAAATCTGAATTGCAAGACTTATTGATAGATCAAGCAGATGAGAAGATAAAGGAAGAAATCGAATCGCAAGGAAAGGCTATTAACTATCCTGTATTTATGGCTATTGCTGAAGAGATAGGGTATGATGCAGCAGGAAAAGAAATAAAGATAAATGAGTTAGATAAGATTGCCCCAGAGCTAGAACAATTTATAAATGAAGTGAATGATGGCAAAATTTAATTTATCCTCTCATACCGATTCAAATAAGGTATTTCTTGTAAATAGAGCTGATTTAAGTGGTCGGCTTGATCCTTTCTATTATCAGCCCGAAATAGCAGAACTAGAAAAAAGAATAAAGAAAATATCGAATAAAAAACTAAGAGACTATATTATTCGCATATCTAGTGGTGCAACTCCATCTGTAAAAGAAGAGGAGAAATATTATTCGGATAAAGAAAACGGAATTCCGTTTCTAAGAGTTCAAAATCTTCAAACAAATAGTGAATTATCACTAGATGATGTGAAGTATATCAATAAAGAGACCTATGAAGGGGTGTTAAGACGAAGCCAAGTTGAGGAAAATAATTTACTCGTAAAAATAACAGGCGTGGGACGCATGGCAATAGCATCAGTTGCACCAAAAAATTTTATAGGAAATACAAATCAACATATAGTTGTTATTAAGACGGCAAGTGAAGAAGTAAGCCGATATTTGGCAAATTTTCTGAACCTTGATATTACCGAAAAATTAGCATCACGCCGAGCGACAGGAGGAACGCGTCCTGCATTAGATTACCCTGCACTAAAATCTATCCCAATAGTTGAAGGAATAGATTTCAATATTTTAGAAGAAGCCGAAAAAAGAAAAAAAGAACTGGATATTAAGGCTGAAAAACTATTAAACAGTATTGATGATTATTTGTTAGGTGTGCTAGGTATTACTATGCCAAAAAGAGAGACCAGTCTCAAAAATCGAATTTTCACTGTTCATTTTAAGGATATTTTAGGAAAGCGTTTTGACCCTAACTATAATAGCAAACTGGAATACCTTTTATCACAAAAGGCAAGTTTCAATTATTTATATTTAAAAGATTTAATAGAGAAAGCACCTCAGTATGGTGCTAATGAGGAAGCTATAGATGGTAATTCAAATTCAGACATAAGATATATAAGAATTACAGACATTGATGAGTTAGGGGTTTTGAAAAAAGAAGGTTGGAAAACAGCTCGAAATATTAATAAGCAATATTTGCTAAATTATAACGATTTACTATTTGCAAGAAGTGGGTCTGTTGGTCGTTGTTATATTCATAAAGAAACAAGTGAAGATGCTATTTTTGCAGGTTATTTAATTCGTTTTGTTATAAACAATGAAAAAGTTAATCCAGACTTTCTTTTTTATTACTGTAACTCTAAAATATATAAATTTTGGGTTAGTGCTATAGAACGTCCAGCAGTGCAATCAAATATAAATGCAGAGGAATTCAAGTCATTACCTATTCCTCTCCCGCCACTCAAAAAACAAAATAAAATAGCTAAACATATCCAAAATATAAGACAGAAAGCAAAAGATATACAAACAGAAGGGGAAGAAATATTGGAAGAGGCCAAACAAAAGATAGAACAAATGATATTAAATTCTTAAACTATGATAATACGAGGAATAATAGATAGGAGCCTAGACACTGTTACCTGTATTAGAGGATTTGCTAAATTTCAAGATTTGGTAAATATCTCTGAGCCTAAAGAATATCAACGTGATTTGGACAAAGAGCATAAAAAAGAAATTGAAGGTTTCTACAAACAGGCAGAATTCCTCTTTTTCCCCGAAGTGATTCTTAGTTATAAAACTAACTCAGACCATGACAACATTACATTAAAGGCTAGTACCAATATTGATATTTACAAAGTGGAAAACAATACCAAAATAAAGTTTTCAAAAAAACGGATTGACTATAAAGGTACTTCTGATATTCGAGAAAAAGAATCAATTGAATTAATTACTATAGAAATAGACGATAACTTCATTACAGACAAAAAACTTTTTAGTCGTATTGATGGTAACCATCGTTTAAAAGCAGGAGAAAAAATGCCACCCTATTTTGGAGATTATAATACGCCTTTTTGTATTATTCTACTAAATGATGATAGTGCAGACCTAGCATTCGAAAGTGTTATTTTCCACAATATTAATACGAAAGCTAAAAATTTAACATCAGAAGAAAATTTGAAAGTGTTGTTACGAAGTGAATCTTTTGATGATGAGCAGTTGAGGACAAAATTTGGATGGGAATATTACGCTGTTCGTCAAATTTTCAATCAACTACCGTTACAGCAAATATCAGAGGTTTATCCCAACTTGGGAGCAGATTTTTTATCTCAACCTATGTCTTTTACAAAAAACGTAGTGGACTTATTAGTTGAGAACAAAATCATAAATAAAAATAGAGCAGGAGTGGAATCTATCAACGGAGCTCTTTCTATAGTCAATCAGGAATTCTCAAAATATCCAGTACTAAGGGAAATGAACGGTATTGCAGTTACAGTTGCTGCAATATACTTGCAAATTTCAAGCTTTTCCATCGATTCTTTTTTACAATGGGTAAAAAAGAATCATATATATGTGATTGATGATTTGAAAAGCAAATCGCTAATTGATATTTATAAAAAGATACAGGATGCTAAGAAAAAAGAAGTATTTGTATCTATGCAATTTTCAGACGACACCCAAAGACATTATGAAGCAATCGTAAAAGCTGTAAAAGAGGTAAATGAATTTTATACTCAAAAGATAGAAATAAAACCTATTAGAATAGATAAGAATCACAGGGGATATTCTTATGACATAAATACGGAGATTTTAAACCTAATAGAAGATAGTGGATTATTTATTGCAGATATCTCTATTGCCAACCCAAATGTTTATCACGAAATAGGCTATCTAATGGGGCTTAATCAAGGGAAAAAGCTTCCTCACGAAAACTTTATACTCATAAAAAGTGATGAAGATAAGTTTAAGAATAACAAAGTCGGCTTTAATATAACAAGTATTCAACAGCTAAGATTTTCTAATGATTTGGAGCTAGTAATGAAACTGAAAGAACAAATTGCTATATTTTATGATTTAAAATAATTTCTATGCAACTATACCACTAACAGAAAAGCGCATTATCAGGCTAGAGAGAGAAACCTTTTAAACTTGAAAAAGATATACAACGACTATTTGAATCTAATTTAGAACAAATAACAGGTTTTAAGCTTGTCAAATTTGAATTTATCATAAAAATAGTCGGATTGATACACTTGCTTTTGATAAAGAGAACAAAGCTTTTGTGATTATCGAATATAAACGAGAACGAAATGATGGTGTGGTAGATCAATGCTTATCATACCTCAATTTGATGTTGGAGTACAAAGGTGATTTTATTGTAGAGTATAACGAATCATACAATAAAAAGCTGAAAAGAACAGATATAGACTGGTAACAGAATAAAGTGATATTTGTTGCCCCATCATTTAACAACTATCAAAACAATCATCAAACTTTAAGGATTTACCTAACTATGGGAACCAAAACGATTTGAGAATGATATAATCGTAGTCAACCCAGTAAAAAGATCACAATATGCACCAAGTTTTGAGTAAGTTCAGTCTTCTAAGGATGATTCCACTATTGGTAAAGTTGTGAAAGAAATAAAGGTTTACACAGAGGGAGCATTTAGAAGGTAAATCAGAAGAGATAAAAGAATTATACGAAAGTTATAAATCAGCTATTTTAAATTTACCTACAGAAATAGAAATAGTCTCTCTAAAACAATACATTGCATTTAACAGAGGGAGTAATATTGTTGATGTTGAGATTCAAAGTAAAAGACTTAAATTTTGAATTAATATAAAGAAGGGTGAGCTTGACTATCCTAAAAATCTTACAACAGATATATCAGATATAGGGCATTGGTGGAATGGAGACTATCAACTAACTGTACCAGATACAAAAGACCTTGAATATATAATGAGTTTGATAAAACAGGCTTTATAAGTAAGAATCTCAAAATTATATTCTCTTTACATTTACACCCATGATAGACCGTATTGTATTCCGAATCGAAAATTATAATTTAGACGAGTTAAAGAAGCGATTATCCTTAGATGATCCGATTTCTGTAAACTAAGAAACGAAAGAAGTAAACAAAGGAACATATTTAAGAAATCTCAGATTAGTTGTTTTATCAAGTGTAGAATTAAGTTTAAAAGGCCCATTACATAAGTATGCAAAAGGGGGATGTAATTATCTCATTTACATCTAAAGAGGCACAGAAAACAACTACAGAAATATATAGACAACTTGATATTCCCTTAAATAAACTCATCCTTACCAATATTGAAATAGGTGTTAATATACAAATTTCGGAAGACCCGATGAATTATATTAATACTATACGATATTATAACAAGAAGTATCGTTTCTCTCCAATGAAGCCACTAACTAAAACAAACAACATTAAAGATGTATTTTGTGAATTTTCGGAATACGAAATAAAACTTTTGAATCGACACATCGTAAAAATGAAGCTGAAAGAGTAAAAGCTCCTACAAATATTTTACGCTATGAAATAGCATTATCATCCAAACAATTCTTTATGCTAAGATTTAGATTTTAAACCTTTAACAGCGGAGCATTTATTGAATCCTCGTTTTTATTCCAGATTTGTGGGGGTATTCCGAAAAATATTCTCCAATAGTAAGATTTAATGACATTGAAGTAAATTACACAAAACTATCCCCCGAAGAAGCTAAACAATATATATTTACTATGTCTGAAAACTACCCTTACTATTTAGATTATCTTAAGAAATATCAAGGAGAAAAAGAATTTCGTAAAGAAGTACGGGCAAATGATAATTTCTTCAAGAAAATAGAACCATTGAAAAATAGTCGATATGAAAATGAACTAAAAAAAAAGTTCGAGAAAACGATGTCTGAAATGATGGATGCAAAATTAAGCAGTTCTGAAATAAAGGAATTACTCATACTTTGATAAAAAGTATTCTCAAATCCAATAAGTAGGAAAATTTACATAAAAAATAAACAAATAGCATAAAAGCAGAGAGATAAACGCTGTGATGTACATTATGGGTAAACAATAAATGCCTGTAAAAACATTATAGCATATTTATTATACTTAATATACAAAATACAATCCTAAAATAGGTATAGTGGCTATTTTATATAATATTACCAATAGAGGTTTACCCATAATGTACATCATAGCTATTCATGGCTATAACATGTGCTAATAAATTACAAACCTCAATTTATTATCTACCAGTTGAGGAGATAATCTAAAAAATTCCGTATCTATTCTCCTAACAGATTTATACCTCTGCAACAAATCAAAATAAACCAATTCAAACGCACAGGCCTCAATATAATCTACATCTTTACGATAACCCGAAATAAACTGGCAATTTGTTGTAGTAATAAAATTTTGAATATTCTTTTCCGAAGTACGCAAAGTAGAGCAACTTCCAAAGTGTACGATTTTGTTGGCTAATTTGCCCTCTAAAGCTGTTGCAATCTCTTTTAGTGTTATGTATCCATTCCCGACAATGATTCGATTTGTGCGACCGTGAAACGCCAAATATAATATTGTGTAGTTCTTATAATATCCTTTCGTGAATTGTTCAAGTCTGTAAAAGAATTCTTCTTTAGTATTACATTTATGATATATGTATTTAACATTGGAAAAAGTACGGAGTAATTCAAGCATGGGTTTTACACTTTGATGACTTCTTGGATTCTTATTCCAGTTGCCCTCTAAACAGTAGATATATTTTTCGTATGTCCTATTACATTGTTTCAATACTTAAAGCATAATATCATTAAACACATCATAAAAACGTGGCAAATCCTGTTCTCTTATTATTTCGTCATTGTAGACCTCTAACATCTGAATACTTCTGTGTCTGCTATACTTCGATACAGTCAGTAGTTCGCCTTTATATGATTTTATCAATTTAGTTATAAAAAAATGACGGAAGCCATGGGTGCTTCCGTCA
>NZ_JAAKEM010000053.1:0-7274 GCF_011039195.1 Dysgonomonas sp. ZJ709 | reverse complement strand
TGCTCGTTTATCCAACTTTTTATCAATTTGGCGGCGGCTCCTAAGCCTACAATTAAGATTCCAATGAGGGAATTATCAAAAAAATCTTTCGTAAATCGTGCCACATTGTAAATCGGTGGAATATGCAGCGGCGAAAAGCTGTTAATCCTTCGCAGATACATATAAACCAAAATAGTAACAAAAACCAGTATGACCGACAAGAAGCAATACGATCTGTATCTCTTTTGCTCAAGAAAGCGTGGTGCTAGAACTGTTATATTGACAATGAAAATCACAAAAAAAGCAGACAGATGAAACCATCTTTGCAAAAGCTGAACGCTGTTTATCTGTTCATTAACCTGCATCAGGTATGGAAACAAGAAGACAAGTACCCAAACGATTGAGTATACGGTTATCTCTATTCTTTTGTACCTTGTCTTCATTACTTACATTGAATATCTTATAACATTTTCCGACGAACGGTACTCCGCTTTGCCGTTAAATTCCACTCTTCCTTTCCATACCAGCGTTACATGCAAACCGTCTACTTCAACAAGCAGGTAGCCGTGTTCCTGCCTGTGCTCTACAGCTTTGGGTGTGAAATAACTGTTCTCGCCGTTATAATTGTACTTCGACATCAGCCAGCCTCCGCCTCCGCCAACAACAAATTGATAGGTATCGTTATCCTTATCCCCGTCGCCATCATCAATCAGTGTGGCATCAAAAAAGTGGTCGTGTCCGCAAAAATACGATTTTACTCCCGCTTTATTTATGCTTTTCCAAAATATATCTCTGTCATCGGGGTAATCGTCGAGACAATCGGAGTGAAAAACCTTAAACGCCGCTTCGTGTCCGAAAACAAACTTGTGGGTACTCTTGCTAGAAGTCAGTTGCTCGTCAAGCCACGATTGATCGACACGGTGTATTGTAGTGTAATTATCCAATCCTACGAAAAATGAATTATTGTGAGTGAATGAGTAACTGAGATTCTTCTGGTCAACAGCCCCATTTTGTGGAAGCGAAAGAGTGCCCGAAAAGACTTCGTTCCATACCAAAATATCATCCGCCGCATCATCTTCGTGGTTTCCCCGAACAGGATATATTTTTATTCCCCTGTCAATAAGAGGTTTGAAATACTCTTTCCACAAACCAAATTCTACCCTGAGCATTTCTGCGGATGCTTTCTTTCCACCTTGAACCAAGTCTCCGCAATGAAGCACCAAGTCCACTCCATCTTCAATAATAAAAGGGATCATCTCTGCAACCGTATCCGAATCTTCGGTAATATGTGTATCTGACAACACTACAAACCGCCATTTCTGATTCGGCGTAGTTTCAATTTCGCTTCCCGAGCAGCTCGGGAAAAACAATAAGGCAAGAAGAAGGCTTATTATATAATTTCTATTAATCATTGCCCAAATATTATTTAGCATCTCTCACCGCACGTACATAGTTGTACACGTATCTGACATCGCCCTGAGGCCCGAAGTATTGAGGATAGTCGCTCTTGTTGCCCGACTTCGGATCACTTCGCTGAGCACCAGCTCCGTGTACATCCATCAAAACGCCGTTCATTTCGCCCTGAGACTGCCCAAAAGCTATGTAAACAGCTCCCTCATAAGGTTTAGCTCCGTCCAAATGTGTTGTACTTGTCCAAAAGTATGGATACTGTCCTGCAACACCATCGGGGTCGGTTATTGATGTTGTCTCAAACATAGGATCGATTGCAGCAGAATTTGTTACTGACGGGCAACGCGTGTAGTCTACGATACTTTGAAGCTCTTTTGCATCGGGCAATCTCCAATCGCTGTGCCCTCCGAGTACCAGGTTTTCGGCATACTCCAACGATTCTTTCCAATCACGTGCAACAGCATCATCTGCTTTCTGCCACATCAGACCCGTTGCGTTGTCGGTAATCGTTCCATCACCATTGTCGATAAACTTATTTATCCCATAGGAGGTATTTCCACGAACCATTCTGAAATACATTGTATTGGCTGTGCTGCTTCCGGGTTTAAGTATCGGATAGCCTTTTATCCTGCCGTCTACAAAGTTTACACCAAAAGCTACATCTTGGTTATTCATCGCCTTGCCAACGTATTGGGTTGAAGACCACGTTTGGGCATCAATTTCCCGTTCTCCCAATGAGGTGTTGCCCAAAGGCTGTATGAAATAGGTTTCGTTGATAAAATTTTTGATGGCTGTTTCGCCTCTAACCTGACCTGTAAACAGAATCAGAGAGTACAATTCTTTGATTGTTGGTACTCGCCAATCGCTGTGTCCTCCCACTCGGAGATTCTTTGCTACCTCGGGAGCATCTGCAAAAGAAATTTTCTGCCCCATATCTTTTTGCCACATAAGTCCTGTGATGTTATCGGTAATGGTTCCGTCGCCATTGTCGGTGTAAGAAGGTGCATTTTTAATGTAATTGGCATCTTGTCCGTAAAATGTGCTTCCTTCTTCAATTTCGGATACTGCTGCAACGTCGGAATAGAACGCTTTAACGTCAGTGTCAACAATTGTATAGCTCAAAGAGGTTGACGGAAGAGTTATTGTAGCACTACCGGCTTCATTTTCGGGGTCATCGCTGCAAGAATATGTCGAGATGCAACATACAAACACTAATATAAGATTCATTGTTTTCATTTTTAATCGTTTTTAAATTCATAGCAAAGCTATTTGTTAAATTACAATCTAAAAAATAAGTTCTCCGTAATGGTCGATTTCGTATATAGAAACTGTTTTTTTGCATCTAAACCCTTATTACCTCGTTAGAAAACGTATTTATTGGCTGTAATCAATCACAAAATATACAAAACGAAAAGCATGAGTATAATCTCAAATAAAACAAATCCCTGTGCCCGCTTATATAGATTATAAAGATTATTTATTTCCTTTGAGCTTCGAACAATGCTATCAGCCAATAGGGAATTGAATCCCGACTGATTAATAACACAGTTTTATTAATATATAAGTAGAATTGATTGAATAAGAAAGTCAATAGCAAAATTGTAAAGTAAGATTAAACAGAAAATTATATGGAAATAATTATTATTATAGCACTTATTCTTTTAAATGGAATTTTTTCGATGTCGGAAATGTCGTTGGTCACTTCCCGAAAATTCAAACTGGAGAATGCAAAAAAGAAAGGGAGCAAGGGTGCTAAAACCGCACTGGAACTATCAGAAAATCCTGCCAGATTTTTATCGACTGTTCAAATAGGAATAACCCTGATCGGAATTCTGTTGGGTATTTATAGCGGAGAGAAATTAACAGGTAATCTTGTAGGCTTCTTAAATCAGTTTGATGCCGTCAAACCCTATGCACATGATATTGCTGTGACTATTATAGTGGTTTGCGTTACCTTTCTATCCATTGTTTTAGGAGAATTACTGCCCAAAAGGTTAGGGATGGCGTTTCCCGAACGTATAGCCATTATACTGGCTAAACCGATGAAAATACTGTCCGTACTTACCACCCCTTTTGTATGGTTGCTGACTGTAACAAATGACCTGCTCTTAAAAATAATCGGTCTTAATAATACAGCGGATGATAAAATATCCGAAGAGGAAATAAAGTCCATTATAAGACAAAGTGCTGAGGGTGGAGAGATTCAAGAGATAGAACAGGATATAGTGGAAAGGGTGTTCGAGTTGGGCGACAGAAAAGTAAGTACCTTGCTTACACACAGGGGAGAAATCGTATTTTTTAATACTACTGATACATGGGATGTTGTGAAAAATAAGATAAACGAAGAAAAGCATTCGGCTTACCCTGTATGTAAAAAAGGCAATCTGGATGATATTCTCGGTCTTGTTCTGTTGAAAAACCTGTTTCCCATAGCTACAGATCAAGAGTTCAATATCAACGATTTTGTAACTCCTGCCCTGTTTCTTAATGAAAATATGTATGCCTATAAGGTGCTCGAATTATTCCGGAAAGAGAAGATACATTACGGCATTGTTATCGACGAATATGGTGCTACCGTAGGCATTGTAACAATGGATGATGTGGTGGATGCCTTGTTGGGAGACATTAGTGAAATAGGACAGGATGAATACCAGATAATACAACGGGATGAAAACAGCTGGCTGGTTGACGGGCAGTATTCGTTTATAGAGTTTATGAAGTATTTCGATATTAATCCCGATAACTATATGAAAGGCAATTTTACTACCCTTGCAGGTTTAATAATAAGTATGAATAATACTTTACCAGAAGTCGGAGAACGGTTTATATTTGATAAATATGAGCTAGAGGTGGTCGACAAAGACGGCCAACGAATAGATAAGGTGTTGGTTACAAAACATTAATATAGTTTCACTGAAAAAATGGGAATGTATATCTCTGATTAATTCTTTCGATAAAGAAATATCTAAGCAAGCATCTTCATGTTGCATGGAGTAACATAATTCGACTTTTAGCATTTATATTATCTGATAAGATCTTCATAGAATATTGTAAAAGAAAAACTTATCAGATAATTATCTAACTAATAGAAAGTAGCTCATAATTTAAAGAGTATAATATTTGTCATCTCACGATCATACTTGAATGGCTCAACAGTTTATAATTTATTATGCAAAGAGTATTAGTTCTATTTTTATTTTATCATTTGATTATCAGGGTATAACGACAATGTTCTTTGCATAACACTTTACTGCACATAAGCAATAAAAACCTCAAAGAGCTTATAATATTTATAAATACTTACCCGGTTACTGGTCTAAACTTAAAGAACTGCAATATAAAACGGATCGTCCGTATCGCAGACAATCAGGTAAAACATTATTTGACCTTGAGACTGAATTCATCAATAAGAAACAATTAGCGTTAATAATCGAAAAATAAAATATAATCGTTAATATTACACAATAAATCAAACAAATTAAATCCGGATAAAACAATCGATTTTATCCGATTAATTTTTTGAAATATATTTGCTTAAATCTAGGGGGAATCGAATTAATCTATTTACATGAAACTGCATATAGTATTTTGGTACTTTATTGTTATATTGTTTTTATTTCATTCATTATCATGCAGTCATCAACCAAATGATGCAAATAAGATTTTAGACAAATGCGAGTCTTTAGTGGACTTGTATCCCGATAGTATTTCAAAATTGTTGGACTCCTTATACTTCATGAATAATTTATCCAAAAGTGAACAAAATAAATATCTCTTAATAAAGATACAGGCTAAGGATAAGTTATATCAGGATATTTCACAGGATACATCTATATTCGAAGTGAAAAACTACTATGTGAAAAATAAAGACTTCTCAAATGCAGTCCGGGCTGCATATTATTGCGGACGAGTGAAGCAGGAGAGAAATGAAGACAAAATGGCTTTGAATGAATATTTTGAAGCTGAGAGATATGCTGAACAAACAAATAATTACAATCTATGCGGTCTGATACAAAACTCAATCGGAATAATATTATCGGGACAGTCAAAGAAAAAAGATGAAGCAATTAAGCGACTATTAAAATCTACGGATTTTTTCAAGAAATCGTCCGACAGTAAAAATGAAATACTTGTATATGGCCTGATAGGCGATATTTACCTGACAAAATCAGAAAACGACAGTGCCGTTTATTTTTATCAAAAAGGGTATCGGTTGGCAGAATTGACAAATGACAGTCTGCACCTGGCTAACTTCCTGCAAAGCCTGGGTACAACATATAAAAAGGCCGGTAACTTTCAACAGGCAATCGGCTATTTCAGAAGCTCCTGTAAATTCTTAACTGATTACTCTGATAAATCAAGACTTTACTTAAATCTTGCCGAGATATTCTATAACATGAATAAGCCGGATTCAGCATTGTATTCTATAGAGAAATCTTTAAAGCTTCAACAAGAAATCGGTAATTTAAACCTGTTAGCTGATATTTATAAGACGCTATCAACTATTGAGGCTAAAAACTCCAATCATTATAAATCACTGTTTTTCCATCAGACTCACAGGGAATACCTGGAGCTGGTTATTAATGAACGTAATAATAAGCAGATACTGGAATTAGAAAATAAGTATAATCTGGAACGCAATTGTAATAAAAAATATAGATCCACTCTGGAGGAACTAAAGATATACTTAACGATTTCAATATCGATAATAATCATCGGCTTGCTCGGCTCGTTTTTTTATATAAAATCTGTCCGGCATAAAAAAACGTTATTGAAAAATGAAAGGTCAATACATGAAGCAGAAGCCAGAATCTACCAGCTGATAAAAATGTCCCAGAACTATAACCTGAAAGATAACGGATTCAGAAACATATTGCTGCGGCATTTTGAAATTTTAAAGAAAGCAGCACTTTTAGAAATATACGTAAAAGGTGATAACCCACAGGATTCCCGGTTGATAAAAGTATTCAACGGTATTGTCTATGGACAGGAAACCTTAAACTGGGATTTATTATATCAGGCCATGAATGAAATGAATGACGGATTCTTTGACAAACTAAAGTCATCTTATCCCAATCTGGACGAATCCGAGTTTCGCATATGTTGCATGACATATGCCAAATTCAGTTGTCCTGAAATCGCTATTATCATGAGGTTAAGTGCAAACACGGTACAAATGAAAAGATCTGCTATACGCAAAAAGATAGGTGCCGGATCACAAGAGAACATACAGGAATATCTAGATAAAAAACTGCTCTCATAATATCCCATATCAAACCCATATCAAGCCCTCGCAATTCGACAATAACTGTCCTAAATTCAGTAAATTACAAAATTACACCTGCCTAAAATCCCATATCGGGAATTTCCCCCTGTCAGAACAATCATTTTTAAAACTAAATTGAGTGCCTCAACTACGCTGTTATACTTAATTGACAGTTAAGTAACAGATATTATTTGAATCAAAACATTCAAGAATCAAAAACTATAGACAGCCGGCTAAAAGAAAGGAGGTCATAAATAACCGGTAAGAACACATCATTTTGGTTTATTATTAGTTATACTCTAAATTACTTAAATGAATGATTATGGATAAATTTACAACAAAGCTTCATGACGAGGTAAATAGTAACTTAGATACTATAAAAACATCCGAAACAGATATTATTATCAGATTTGGAAAATCAATAGAAATTGTAGAAACTGCTTTATTACGACTCAGAGACTGTATAATATAATTGAAAAGTAGTCCACTTAGTAATTGAAAAGTATACCACTAAGTGTCTCGGATGAGATTGGCTAAAGATATTTATTCTTCATCAGGTTGTAACATTTTTTTAGTTTCTTTAACTCTGTACGACTGTCCATTCATGTTGATAAGGTAT
>NZ_JAAKEM010000052.1:0-7469 GCF_011039195.1 Dysgonomonas sp. ZJ709 | reverse complement strand
AACGATTTAGACTGAATATATTGGTGGAGAGCCGTATACGCGGGAACGTGTACGTACGGTTCGGAGGCGAGCATTGGAAAACCGACCATAGCAATATGGCGCGGCGTCGGGTGCTTAGCCTACACTATAAATTTGATGACTTAAGCCAGATTGCATACAATACCCTGATAAACAATATGGATTGCTATGAGGTAAAACCACAGTTTTTTGTTATCAACTTTGACAATCCACGAAAATCCCACCGCTGTAACCCGATCAATCCGGATTTTATGACGGATATTTCCGATGCTTACGAGGCTGCTTACACAATAATGTTAAATCTTAACCGCACCTGGATTCAAAAGCAGGGAGATTTCTTTGTAGAATCTCCTATAATCCTTTTAGCTTCAATGATTTGGTATCTTAAAATATATCAAAATGGAAAATATTGCACCTTTCCCCATGCCATCGAATTACTGAATAAACCATATTCCGATATTTTCACTATCCTTACTTCTTATCCGGAGCTGGAAAACTACCTATCTCCCTTCATGGATGCCTGGCAAGGGGGAGCCCAAGACCAACTCCAGGGGCAAATTGCTTCTGCTAAAATCCCTTTATCCAGAATGATAAGTCCCCAATTGTATTGGGTAATGACCGGAGATGATTTCACCCTTGATATCAATAATCCGAAAGAACCAAAGATACTCTGCGTGGGTAATAATCCCGACAGGCAAAATATCTATTCTGCGGCATTGGGTTTGTATAATAGCCGTATCGTAAAATTAATAAATAAAAAAGGACAATTGAAAAGTTCAGTCATCATTGATGAGTTACCCACAATTTATTTTCGTGGATTGGATAACCTGATCGCAACAGCACGAAGTAATAAGGTCGCAGTATGTCTTGGCTTTCAGGATTATAGCCAGTTGATCCGAGACTATGGCGATAAAGAAAGTAAAGTTATTCAAAACACCGTGGGTAATATCTTTAGCGGACAGGTAGTAGGAGATACAGCAAAGAACCTGAGTGATCGCTTTGGTAAAGTCCTGCAAAAACGACAATCCATGACAATAACCCGTCAGGATACCTCCACCTCTATAAGTACACAGCTAGATTCATTAATACCTGCATCCAAAATCTCCAACTTAACACAAGGTATGTTTGTAGGTGCAGTCTCCGATAATTTTGATGAAAGGATAGATCAGAAGATATTTCACGCTGAAATTGTAATAGACAATGAGGCTGTTAAAGAAGAAACGAGTAAATATGTACCCATACCTCAAATCGTCAATTTTGTAGATGATCAGGGTGTAGACCATATGTGTGAACAGATCTCCTTAAACTATGACCGGATTAAAATAGAAGTAAAACAAATCATCGTTGATGAATTGGAGAGAATAGCTAACGATCCGTTGTTAGAGCATTTAATCCCAAAGGATAAGTAAGTTAGGTATTCTTTATTTTATAGTATTTGAAAAAATAGTTAGAATATCTTGTTAGTTTTTAGTTTATAGTTATTATTTTTAAGGACACAAATTCTTAAATTTAATACATATGAATAAAGTAATTTTTACCATTCTTATTTTAAGCCTTTGCTCTTGTACTTCATCCAATAAGTATGAAAAACTGATTAGTGATTATGCCCAAACCGATAAGCAAGGTACATGGACGGATATTCAGTTTAAAGCCTTAGAAATTAAAGAACTTGAGCCTATAAAGGTGTCTGACAGTATCACCATACTAAAAGAAGAGTTTGATAACAATAAATCGGAACAGTTACAAAAACTGGAGTCTTACCTGAAGAAAAATAAGGAGGGTCTGGAAAAAGAACAAAACTCACGGTTTAAAATGCCGACAATTGTAAATATGTATACCAAGTATATTGAAAACACACAACTTGCTATAGATTCTATTGGCAAACAGGAATTTGTCAACATATACGGAAATGTTTCTGCTGATAAAATCCTTTTACAGCCCGTCGAATGCCGTTATTCCTATGTTTTTCCCCCAACGAATCCATTGCAAGAACGTAGTGAGGTATTCTATTTTCTACCCGATGCCTCAAAAATTGTAAAGAGTAAGCAGATAAAGAAATAAACAGAATGTATCAGTTTAAAAGCACCATATTTAACGAATATGGTGCTTTTTTTACTTATTCCCCTGTAAAGGGCAACGTTAGTTCTTCGCCGCATTCCCATCGGCAAAATTATATGCGTGTTCTTCACTGGTCAAATTCCGGCCCTAAAGGGTTTAGCTGAAAAATCTCCGTACCTCGCTTACAGCGAGGCAGATATTTTCCTGCTAAAAATTTGACGTTTTGAACACTTCTGTACGGAGCCGATGGGACATAGCATGCGAAGCCACTTCCGACGCATATTTTAAAGGACAGGGGGCGAGTGGTCATTGTAAAGGTTTTTTCAGGGGGGGGACAAAAGCTGCTGGCTCTTCTTCTGCATATTAATTTTATACTTCGTAATTTATTGTCGGGCTTGGCTCTCTTTTCGTTTTTTGCTTGGTTTTAAATCGGGCTTTAAATGCCCTTTAAATCCATCGAGCCGAGTTTTTTCAGAGTTCCAGATATTACAATGTGGTTTATTAAATTTTTTCTATATTTGTGAAGTAGAATAAATATTAGAAAAAGCGTTTACTGCTCTTTTCAGTGCACCGAAAAAGTCGAAAATTATAAGAGGCACAACGAAATGACAGATGAACGCCCCTCGTTATAGAAGCGGGGGGTGTTACTGTTTGTGTCTCTTGGGCTTCGACTCCCTTCGGTGCAACAGGTAATGCCCTTCCGCTTTTTTTGTTAAATCTTTTGTGCTGAAGGACACAAATAGCACCTTAACAATATGTCTGAACTTTTTATTTGTATCGTTTATGAAGGACTAAGTGAAAATCAAATTCGTTTAAAACATGATTCTAATCCCATATTTAAAACAAAAATCAATCCAATAGATGAAGAATATATCCTTGAAATTCGTATGTCTATTGTAACAATCTCTTGCTTAATAATTAATGAACGATGTCAGATTGCATATATGTTTTTTGATATGCTGTAAAGATGTTATTTCCAATTTTTTCATAATCAATAATCCTGCTTATATTATCCATCTTTTAGAAAGCTCACAATTCCTGTGAGCCTTCTTGATTTTATGTTGCACCGTATTAAAGCAATCTAATTTTGTTGATACCTAAAATCTTTCCAAATTCAATTATTAATTCAATTTCTTATCTGTTATTTAGAACTGACTTCTCATTCTATCTAATATCTGCTACTTTCTTCTATAAAAATGTTTTTGTAATACTACACGACCTGATTTTTTTATTCCATCACAAGCCGAATACTATTCTCAAACTCTCAATAATCCATATATCCGATCAATTACAAACTTTCGAATGCAAATCCTGCTATTAATACTTCTTCTAGCTTGAAAAAGAGGAGAAATAGGTATCCCAAACTCTTATTTTTTTGCGACAAAGGTATTGCGTGTTCTTAATCGGCTCGTCAAGTTTTCCCCTAAAGGGTTTTATCGAAAAATCTCCATACCTCGCTATGCGAGGCTAGTATTTTTCGTAAAAAACTGGACTAGCCGGAACACGCCCTTTGATCGCCGAAAAAAAATAAGAGTTCGGGTTATTTTAATATAAAAAATATGATTATGAATATAAATTTAACTAAAGCTAAGGTGTTGGTAACGACAAGCTATAAATACACAAGTAAAACAATGTCAGAGAATTGGCTACACCTGATGCAATATGCAAATGGAGACGAATTTAAGCATGCCTGCTTGGAATTGCATCAAGATGAGTCTGATCCGCAGTTATTGTATTTTGATTTTGAAGATATCCCCGGTGTATATATCACGGAAAAGTGGATATGCCCGGAGTTATTCGATCTGATAAAAGCTACTGCCAAATTGGAAATAAATGAACACCAGGCATTTTCAAGCTGGGTGAATCATTATAAACCTGAATTAACACAAGAGAAGATTAAAACCCTTCTTAATGCATTTAAGTACAATTACGAGGGTATTTTTAGTAATAAATATCGTTTTGGGAGATACTACGCAAAATCACAATTGGGTATCACAGAAAAGAATAATCCAGACTTTGATTTTACAGGATATACAGATCATTTATTTGATACTGATTCTATGTTTCTGTTTATTGATGGATACGTCTTTAAAAACATTCCTTTTTAACATGTAATATAAAAGTCAATGGAACGGTTCAATTACACAAATTGAACTTTTCCTTTTTTATAACAATTAAATTTTTCAATTATGTTTCAACAATTATTTCAATTAATGCAAGACGGTCAGATGCTAACTATGAATCTGATGAAGACCGGTGATAAACTGGTTATTTGCACATTACCTGTTACTTCAACAAATCAAGGTGAAAATTTAGCCGCATTGACTATCTCGGGATTACCTGCTGAGCTGGATGCCAGTTTCATTAGTCTAATCCAAACACCTTTAAAAGAGAGATGTGAAGTGATAAGTAATCTGGATGCATTTTCTGCAAGTACGAAGAGTGCTGCAACTTCAAAGCCGGATAAATCAGGCTCAGGTACTTTAAATGTTGCTTCGTCAGGTAAAATGAGTAAAACGGATCTGCTTTTTGCGGATGCAGAGCAGAAAGAAAAAAAAGGTGACCTGCCCGGTGCATTAAAAATTTATAAGATGCTTTACGATCAGGATAAGACCAATACCAAAGCAGAAAAGAAATACACAGAACTTTGGGCAAAAATGTCTCAGCAACCATTATTTCCTGAAACGACGACTGATGATCCTAAAGCAGGAGTTACAAGTCAAAATTCACAGGAGGCTAAACCGACAGGAATTACAATATATGAAGAATCGGAAGAAGAGGATGATGAGCAAAATACTGAGGATGAATCAGGTGATGGAATTGTTGAAGGTTCTAGTTCAACAGTAGATAATTTTGCTGAATTGTTTGCTGAAAATAAAATAGCTGAACCTGTGGAAGAGAAAATGACTATACCTGCCGGAATCACTGCTGAAGAATGGATTAAATTTCAGCAATTCCAAACTATGATGGGTGTAAGTAAATAAATTCATAAACCAGATAAATAAATAACATTATGGCAATAGAAGTTACAGCAATAAAAAGAGAATTTCTGATTGATAAATCCGGAATAGAACTCGAAGATCCCAATCCTGAGATGTCGGTGGAAAGCATACAACAATTCTACTCAAGTATTTATCCTGAGTTGACTACGGCTACCGTACATAAGGAGTTTAAAGGCGATAAATATGTATATACTTTCAAGAGTATCATTGGAACCAAAGGATGAAAAACACTAAAAAATGCAAAGAACAATTACAAGCCCTGCATCGGGAAGTTGGCACTATCCTGATGCGGGAGTCCGAGCGACGAGAAATACATCGGGGAGTAAACAGATACAAAAGGATGCAAAAGCGGTCAGAAGGTCAGGAAATGATTTTCTGACCACTGTTTTTAAGCCAATACCTATATCAAAATTCCACCCGGCATATTGTGAGGAAAGTTATATGTACCTGTATCATTCTGCACAAAATTATGCACGGCTTTTAGGGGCTGATTTTACTCTAAGGTCAGAAACTATTGATATTGAAGCCATATATAATGCCTTAAGATTAATCATGCCGAAAGACCAGTATCTTGAAATTAAGGAAAGAGATAATAGTCTGCGATTTGTAATCTTTAATAACCATGAAGAGAATGTATTGTATTATGTGCCCTGTAATATAATTGATCAGGCAGAAGATACGCTTAAAGATATTTATATTTCTTTTTTCTCGATATTTCAGTCGAGTCAAGGGTTGCTCGAATACAAAGAGAATGCCTGCTTTGAATATTTTAAGGATGAGCTACCAGAGCCTGAATCCGATGAAACAATTGATGGGGATAATGATTGGCTGGTTTTGTTAGATAACTACTTAAATGGAGAAATAGGGAATACTTTGGGTTTATTAAGTCAAGAGCCTAAATATACCAATCGGGAATTACGAAAATGTATCAAAGCTTATAAGCCACAAACAGAAAAAGAATCCGTCATCCTTAATCTTATGCATGATGGCCTTAAACTGTTTACAAAGGGGTGTATTATGAACTTTGCTTCATCGCCTGTGGAAGGAGATGATTTTTATCTGGACTATTACCCTGTTGAAATGGGGCGCATGATGCATGTGGTTTACAGTACTGAAGATGTAGTTTTTGAAAATATTTTTGAATGGATCTGTAATGAAGCCAATGATCAGGGGTATGAGTTTTTTTCTTCAGGTTATATTGAGCTAAATCCAAAGACAAGAAAACCGATGAAAGTTAATAAATATGTTGAATTATTTTTAGATTGGATAAACAAATTTTGTTATGAATTATACAACCGCAGAGATAGTAAATAAATCCAAGGTGACTTATACACCACGAATGGCAATCATCGTATATGCAACAAAAGATAAAGACTATTATCTGGAATCAAGGAGCATTCATGCATCAGGTACTATGGGAAGTGCTGTTCCTCTGACTAAAAACTGTATAGCAGAAATAGCTAAATTGTTTTCGGAAGATCAGGCTGTAACACCTCATGGTAATATACCTAAAAATATGTTGTTTGCAGATAATCGTATAGGATATCAACGCTACATCTGGTTTAATCCACCCGAAAAAAGGAAAATGTTTTTTGCAAAATCCTTAGCGATACCCGATGAAGAATACCATATACCGGGAATTATTTATGTAGTAGAGGAAGACCGGTTGAACTTGTATGCGTTTAAAGGTAAATACCCTAAAAACGAGCTTTATGTAGCTCCTTTTCTAAATACAACGAATGGCTCAGTCTGTCTCGGGTCTGCCAAACTGAACTATCCTAATAATCCAACATACGCAGACTTTATAGCTTACTGGGAAAAGAAATTCTGGTTGACAGAATTTACTCATCTGGGAGGAAGTGAAAATCCTACCAAGAATAACCTGATTACAATTATTAAATCTTCCGTTGATAGTTTTGATATGAAAGAATTACTACCAAGTGGAAAAAAACTAAAAGACTTATTAAAATGAAAATACATGTTGCCCCCAATTATTTTATGAATCCTACGCATCCTATAACTGTAAATCTTATAGGATGTGGTGGAACAGGGTCACAGGTTTTGACCTGCTTAGCCCGAATCGATCATTGCCTGCGTTCTTTAGCGCATCCGGGCTTACATGTACATGTTTATGACGGAGATATTGTCAGTGAAGCTAATATCGGGCGACAACTTTTTTATGAATCGGATATTAACCTTAATAAAGCGGAGGTTCTGGTAACACGAATTAATGCCACGTTTAGTACAGCTTGGATTGCTATACCGTAAGCGTTCGGGAAAGAGCATCTTGTGAGATATTGTCATGGGCTTTACCTTTGCCAAAAATGCGCGTATTGGTTATCTTAACAAGAGCCCAACGAGCGTTTAGTTTATGTAAAATGGTTCAGACAA
>NZ_JAAKEM010000051.1:0-8146 GCF_011039195.1 Dysgonomonas sp. ZJ709 | reverse complement strand
TATGGTATCTTCAGCTTGATTATCAAAAGTCTAATTCAAGAAATAAAGTTTCAACTTTATGTCATCCCATAGTTTACTTTTGATAATCGGTTAATCTCTACTTTTTTACAACAAAAGAATAAAATTAACCTTGCTTTTTGAATAGTAAATTATAAAACAAATATAAGAGTCATCCCGAACTGATAGCCCCTCCTAACCTCCCCCAAGGGGAGGAATGCAAAGAGAGTATATAAGATCCCCTCCTTGGGAGGGGTTGGGGAGGCTATCTTTTTCTACTTATATTTTGCATCTACAAGAACTACCGAAGTTTCAACCTGTCTTTCGGGAATCTTCCAATACTTTTTCAGTAGCATATTTTTCTCTTCTTCTTCAACCAGCCTGAAACCGTTCTTCGTGTAAAAATCTATCGCCCACACGGCATCTTTCCATGTACCTATAAGTATCGGCTTCTCTTGGCTATCGAGTAAGTGGTTTAATAATTTTGTACCTATCCCCCCATTTCGGTTTCTTGTTCTGACATAAGAATGGCGTATCAGTTTCACGTCACCTTTGTTCTGTATTCCCATTACGCCGACCATCTCATTGTTTTCCACATAACAACAAAAAGCAACACCATCGGCTATTTGCTCTTTCAGTTCGTCCATTTCCATGTATGGCTGTTTCCATCTATCGGGTGGTATTACATCTTGATATGCTATCGAGGCATCGTTTATTATTTCATATATAATCTCTATTTCCGAATCGAGGCATTTTCTTATCATGGCTATCTTTAGGTTGTTTGTGAAAAATCCTATTTATTTTTAATAAGGGACGCAAGTTAAAATATAATTTGAAAACAGACAAAAGTATTTTTATTAGAATGGAGATAAATATAATATTTGAGTATCCCTATGTATAGTAAACTATCTGTCAGACAGAACGTCAACAGGATTTTTTTAGATATTGCCTCAACAACTCACACCCAAACGATGTTATACTAAAGAAAAAACAGTATTTTTACAATCACATATTTAAATCAGAAACTGAGTTTTTCTGCTCATATATTTTTGCACAGCATGGAACAGAAAGGATCCCCTATATATAACGACGATTTATTGGATTCGCCAAGGTTTAAGAAACTATTGGCAGGGTTGGAAGCCAATCTTTCGCCCAAAGAAATGCAAGATCTTCGCCCGGTTATCAAAAAATCGCTGGCAGACGGGATATACAATCGCGACGAAAAAATAGGTAGTGTTACAGACCTTACCATCAATACGATCTTTATTATGATTGAAGAACTGGGTCTTAAGAATGCAGCTATTTTGGCTATGGTTTTGTATCGTCCTGTTACTCATCATACAATTACGATAGAAGAGGTTGGCAAGACATTCGGTACAGATGTTGCCGAAATTGTAAAAGGACTGATGAAAGTGAATGCGCTTGATGCCAATCAGTCGGCTCTGGCATCAGAAAACTACATCAAACTACTTCTCTCCTTTGCTGAAGATATGCGTGTTATCCTGATCAAGATAGCAAGCCGCCTGTACCTGATGCGTACTGCCGAACAATACGAAGAACAGTTTCGCATGAAACTTATAATAGAGGTATGCTATCTCTATACGCCTCTTGCCCATAAGTTGGGACTATATAAAATAAAGACCGAGTTCGAAGACCTGTATCTGAAATATACAGACCGTGAGTCGTACGACTATATTTTGCAAAAAATTAGTGAAAGTAAAGCCGCCCGTGATAAATATATTGAAGAATTTATTGCCCCCATCGACGAGAAGCTAAAAGAAACAGGACTCAATTACGATATAAAAGGACGTGTGAAATCTATCTCGTCCATCAACAATAAACTAAAGAAACAGAAGATCGATTTCGAATCCATCTACGATCTGTTTGCAATACGTATCATTCTTACTTCTGATTTGGAGAAAGAAAAGGCCGAATGTTGGCAGATATACTCTATCGTTGCCGACTTGTACACACCCAATCCTAAACGGCTGAAAGACTGGTTGTCGATACCCAAAAGTAATGGCTATGAATCGCTTCATACCACAGTGATGGGGCCGCAGTCGCGCTGGGTCGAGGTGCAAATCCGTACCCGTCGTATGGACGAAATAGCCGAACGCGGACTAGCTGCCCATTGGAAATACAAAGGCCTTAAAAGCCAATCGCGTGTAGACGACTGGTTGACCAATCTGCGTGAGATGCTCGAGAATAAGAGCATGGATACAAATGAAAAGCTCGAAGATTTCAAACTCGATTTGTACGACGACGAGATATATGTTTTCACACCCAAAGGTGATTTGCACAAGCTGCCTCATGGAGCTACTATTCTCGATTTTGCTTTTTCCATTCATTCCCGCATAGGGTCGACATGTGTATCGGGAAAAGTGAATGGAAAAAATGTTTCGATACGTCACAAGCTGAAAAATGGTGATCAGATAGAGATTGTAACGTCGCCTAACCAGACTCCTAAACAAGACTGGCTGGGTTTTGTATCTACCACAAAGGCTAAAAACAAGATTCGCCAAAGTCTCAAAGAGGAATCGAACAAACAGGTCGAGATAGCCAAAGAGTTGCTCAAACGCCGTGTCAAAAATAAAAAGATAGAGATCAACGAATCTATCATGATGAGGCTGATTAAAAAACTCGGATTCAAAACCGTTACCGACTTCTATGTTAAGATAGCCGATGAAACGCTCGATGTAAACAACATCATCGATCAGTATACCGAGATGGAGCGCAAGGAGAACGAGTTGCACGAAAAGCATGAGTCTATCAGTGCCGAAAACTATGTTCCACAGATAATAGAAGCAGAAAAGAAATCGTCTAAGAACGAAGAATTAGTAATAGATAACAATCTGACAGGAGTAGAATACAAACTGGCTAAATGCTGCAATCCGATTTATGGCGACGATATATTCGGCTTTGTTTCTTCGCAGGGTATCAAGATCCATCGTCAGAATTGTCCTAATGCTCACGATATGTTTACACGTTTTGGGTATCGGGTTATCCCAGCTCGCTGGTCGGGGCGTTCGGCTTCTAATTACACGATTACACTGAGGGTGATAGGACACGATGATATTGGTATTATCAATAATCTGACCTCTATCATTGCAAAAGAGAACGGAATCAGTATGCGTTCTATCAGTATCGATTCTAACGACGGCTTGTTTCAGGGGAATATATCCGTTACACTTAGCAATACAGATGCTCTGAACGGATTGATAAAGAAACTGAGAACAGTGAAAGGGGTAAAAGATATAAGTCGGTTGAGTTAAAATCAATTGGTTTTTCTTTCAATATTCTGTTATTCCGAACTGAAAGTCCCACCTAACCTCCCCCAAGGGGAGGAATGCAAAGAAGATGTTTGGAATAATTATGAGTTATAAGTTGCAGCTGTCTGTCTTTCTCTCTGTCATCCCGAAACATAGTGAGGGATCTGTTGTCTCTCAGGGTTATCAGCCAATGGCTATTAGCTATCAGCCTATTTCATAATAGATCCCTCACTATGTTTCGGGATGACAGAGGCGAGCATTAAGCCCCTCCTTGGGATGGGTTGAGGGGCTAGCAGCGTGGGGGGCTAAAGTGCTAAATAACCTTATTGCAAACTTAAACTACCAGAAATATAACAAACGTTAAAAACGATAAGCTGTTTATGAAATCTTCACCTCGTTTGATTCTATATTGCAGGTAAAAGAAATAAACTAAAATTATATTTTATGAAAACAAAGCTATTATGTGTCGCTACTCTGCTATTGGCAAGTGTTTCACAACAAGTGTTTGCTCAGGACAAAAAGGTTGTGCCATCTAAATTGAATGAAGCAACAGTCTTTTTTCAAGGTGCAGAATTAAACCATTCGGCTACCTCGGCACTGGCTAAAGGAGAGAATGAAATATGGATAGAAGGCTTAAGTCCTAATATCGATAAGAATAGTCTGAAAATCAAAACATCCAATGGTGCGATAATTTCTTCTTATGAGTATTCGGTAGATTATATGTCGGGCAATAAAGCCTTCAGTCCAATTGCCAAAAAACTGCAAGACTCGATCAGCATGTACAGGGAAAAGCTGAGCGCAGTTCAGACTGATATAACGATAAATGAAAATCTGAAAAACCTTTTGCAAAAGGGAACAGATAAAAATGTAGCCGGTTCGGACAAAGGCTTAGGTATAGACGAATTGGTGAAAACGATGGAGTATTACAAAACCAAATCGCTCGAACTTGAAAAAACACAAAAAGCGAATCAAAAAATAGAACAAGAAATAAAAGCTTCTATAAAAAGAGTTGAAACTCAATTCAATCAAGAGTCGCTTAAAAATAATAAAACATCGGGTGTTCTACGGCTTACTATCTCAGCGCCTGCTGCTATCTCTTCTAATTTTACTATCACCTACTATACATCTGCTGCGGCGTGGGTGCCATATTACGATATAAATATAGCATCGACCGACAAGCCGATTAAGATGATGATGAAATCGAAGGTTCGCCAAACTACCGGTCTCGACTGGGAAAAAGTGAAGTTAACGCTATCTACTGCCACTCCCAGCAATGGTAAGATTGCGCCTTTGTTTTCTGCATGGTTTCTCGAAAATATGCACTATGCGGTAGCTATGGGCAGTGTGAAAAACAGGGCAATGCAAAACTCATATTCGTATGATATGCTGCCTGTTGCAGAGATGAGCGCGATGAAGGTATCGAAAGATGATTACGCGGAAATACAGCAGCAGCAGCTTGTACCCCTCTACTATATAGATGGTTCTCCGGTAGATGCCGACTATTATAATTCTATCGATCCTGCGATGATAAAGAGCAGCGATTTTATAAGCGGTGGTGTTGCAGTAGCTCAATATGGTGCGCAAGCAGCAGGCGGCGTATACGTAATGGCGCTCAAGAGCAGCATGGACGATTATGTTACTCAAGCCGATAACGATATGAGCAGTGTCTATAATATTGATATAGCTTATACAATTCCGGGTAATGGTAAAAAGCAAAGCATAGATCTGCAAACTAAAGAGACAAATGCTGATTATAAGTACTATTCTGCTCCTAAATTAGACACAGAGACATATCTGTTGGCTGAAATATCCAATTGGGAAACACTCGGACTATTGAGCGGAAAGGCCAATATTACATACGATGGTACTTATGTAGGCGAGACATTTATCAATGCTGCATCTACCTTGTCTAAGCTTGCGCTTACTCTCGGAACCGAAAAACGAGTGGCTGTAAAACGTGAAAAAATGCAGGATTTCAGTAGCACTAAATTCTTGGGTAATGATACTAGACAGATATTTACATACAAGATAACTGTTAAGAATAATCAGAATAAAACAATCAAGATGGTTGTAAAAGATCAGTACCCGATCTCTACTCAAAAGAATATAGAAGTAGAGCTTTTGAAAGAAACTACTGCATGGACTGCTAACAAAGAAGATGTTGGAGTTATCACTTGGGAAGAAGAATTTGCTGCCGGCGAGACAAAAGAATATATTATAAGTTACAGCGTCAAATACCCGAAAGGCAGTAACTTGAATCTGTAATTAATCTCCTAAAATATGAAAGGCTGTAATACAATTCTGTATTGCAGCCTTTTGTAGCCTCCCCAACCCCTCCCAAGGAGGGGCTCTTGTATACCCTCTTTGTATTCCTCCCCTTAGGGGAGGTTAGGAGGGGCTTTCAGTTCGGAATGACAGAGAGAGCTACACATAGCGTATTCATAACTTATATTTATTCCTATCCTCATCCGTTATCGTGCGGATTACTTTGCATGGATTACCCACAGCCAAAACATTCGATGGAATGTTTTTTGTCACAACACTTCCTGCACCTATAACCGTATTGTCGCCTATTGTTACACCGGGCAAAATAGTTACTGCTGCCCCGATCCATACATTGTTGCCGATGGTTACAGGGTAGGCATATTCCAATCCTTTGTTTCGCTGTTCCACATCTAAAGGATGCCCCGCAGTATAAATACCTACATTGGGTGCAATAAAGACATTGTCGCCTATACAAACTTTTGCCCCGTCGAGAATAACAAAATTCATATTGGCAAAAAAGTTTTCACCTATCTCGATATTAAAACCGTAATCGCAATAGAAAGGTGGTTCGAATATGAAATTTTCACCGGTCTTGCTCAATAGCTTTTTCAATAGCGTCTTTCTCTCATCCTGTTTAGATGGATGCAGTAGGTTATATTCGTATAATAACACCTTTGCATTTTCCCGTTCCTTTATTATTTCCTTGTCGTAATTGGCATCGTAAAGTAATCCTTTTGCCGCTTTTTCTTTTTCAGTCATAATAGTGTTTTATTATTCTCTATTCCTTAAATATGGAAGGCAAGGTACTAAAAATAGAGATGTCTTAACCCTGAGGTTTAGAAAAATTCCGGAATATCGATTATCATAGGAGATATCGGGTTTGTTCAGACTTTGATGTAATTATCCTGTTTTTATTATCCTTTTACCCTCTTTAATCCCGAAACGCGGTGAGGGATATCAGAGGCAGATAGACTCTAATCTAAAATTTATGCCTATCTATTTGCAGCACTGTTACTAAAATTAAAAGAGGAGACAACTTTAATCTCAATTATTATTGTTTATTTTGCATCAAAATATAAAAAATGGAAAATCAGAAAGTCGTCTTAGGTATACAAGATAAACCTAAACCCTTGCAGTGGTTACTGTTGAGTATTCAGCACCTCTTTGCTATGTTTGGCGCAACGGTGCTTGTTCCTGCCCTAACAGGTATGAGTCCCGCAGTAGCTTTAATATCGAGTGGTATCGGAACACTTATCTTTATCGTAATCACACAAGGCAAAGTGCCATCCTATCTGGGATCGTCCTTTGCCTTTATTGTACCCATCACCACAGCCAAAGGGATGGAGGCTGCGATGTCGGGGCAATTAGCACCCGGTAGTTTCCTTGTTGGTAGTTTTCTTGTGGGGCTTACCTATACCGTTGTGGCACTTATAATCAATCGTGCCGGAACAGGTTGGCTGATGAAACTGTTACCGCCTATCGTAGTAGGTCCCGTTATTATGGTCATCGGTTTGGGATTGTCGGTTACCGCTATTAAGATGGTGACTTATAATAGTGGTATGATTACCGATGATAATCCGCTGGGCTACGATCTCAATTTTGTATTGGTCGGTCTGGTTACACTCACCATCACAGTTGTTACTGCCATATTTACCAAAGGCTTTCTGAGTGTAATCCCTGTTTTAGTAGGGATTGTCGGAGGGTATTTGTTTGCTTTCTGTATCGGGATGGTCAATCTGCAACCCGTTATCGAAGCCAATTGGTTCCAAATACCACCATTCGAATTCCCTTTCGTAGATTACACTCCGACTTTTTCGTGGAAAATATTTTTATTGATGGTTCCCGTTGCCATTGTACCCATAGCAGAGCACATCGGTCATCAATTGGTGTTGAGTAAGGTTGTAAGTAAAGACCTTATAAAAGACCCGGGTCTCGATCGTTCTATGTTGGGCGACGGTATTGCAACTATGGTTGCAGCCGGTATCGGCGGGCCTCCCAGCACTACTTACGGCGAGAATATCGGCGTGCTGGCTATTACGCGCGCATTCAGTATCTACTTGTTTGTAGGAGCGGCAATCTTCGCTATACTTTTCGGATTTTGTGGCAAAATAGCTGTCTTGTTAGCTACTATACCTACTCCGGTAATGGGTGGAGTATCTATTCTCTTGTTTGGTATCATAGCATCGAGCGGATTGCGTATGTTGGTCGAAAATAAAGTTGACTTTAGTTTGAAGCGCAACCTTATCATCGCTTCGGTTATTCTTGTTATCGGTATCGGCGGTGCAGCTATTCATATCGGTAAGCTATTATCGCTCGAGGGCATGGCTCTTGCATCTATCATTGGCGTGTTGCTCAATCAGGTATTGCCGGGCAAAGAAGTTGTCGATTTTGATAAAATGTTTGACGAATAATCATTCATATTATATATAATGAAAATGGGTATAGGAATTAATCTTATACCCATTTTTGTTATTCCTCTTTTCTTTCCTGAATTCTATGATTAATTCCTATTAATATTGTTAAAAGTTATCGCATTTTTCCTTTTTCAACTACCCGTTTTTTAGGGGGGCAGATTGAAAAAGGGAAAATAGCTTACTTAAGCTGTTTTCTTGTAA
>NZ_JAAKEM010000050.1:0-8668 GCF_011039195.1 Dysgonomonas sp. ZJ709 | reverse complement strand
AATATTTTTTCGTAATTTCGAGTGAAGTTGCTCATCATATTTAATCGTTTGTCAGACAATTAAATGTAATCATTTATTTGATAATGAGCAACTTCTTTTTTATTTCCCTAAATGCACCACGGGTTAACTTTAATGTTTTAATCTTATATAGATAAACATGTAGAAGTTATATCCACTGGCTTGATACATAATTATTCATTATAAAAAGCAAAATCACTCTATAACATAACTATCAAAATCCAGTGATTTAGCTATCACAAACGAACTATCACTTGCTCCCAATATTAATAGATACGATAATTTTTCTTTCTGTGCTATTTTCCTTGTGACAGCAGTATCTGCCAGCATAAATACAGTTGCATAAGCATCGGCTGTCATACAATCGTCTGCTATTACAGTAGCACTAAGAATATTTGTTTCCGAAGGATAACCGGTTTTTGGGTTGATGGTGTGAGCGTATTTCTTTCCGTCCTTGATATAGTAGTTTCTGTAATTGCCGGATGTTGCCATCGATTTATCGCAAAGCTGAATAATCGTCTGCAATTTCTGATAATCGAAAACATTCTTATCGATAGGTTTACTTATACCAATGTGCCAGCACCCACCTTTAGCATTTATTCCTTTTGTCCGTATCTCCCCCCCTATCTCTATCATATAATTCTTTACACCATACGAATCGAGAAGCGAAGCAACTATATCAGATGAATAGCCTTTAGCAATAGCCGATGTATTGATCTGTATACGCGGATCGGATTTTACTATTTTTCTGTCACGCAGCACTATCTTATCATGCCCCACCAGTTGTTTCAAACTATCTATCATCAGAGGGGTTACATTACCCATATTTTTAAAGCCAAAACCCCATGCATTGATAAGCGGCGATACAGTTATATCAAATAATCCGTCCGAAACCTTCGATACTTCCTGCGCACGTTTAAAAACATTGATAAAAAGAGAATCTAAAACCACATCTTCGTTGTTATTTACTTTAGTAATAATAGATGATGGTTTAAATGGATTCAATGAATCATCGAATTTAAGAAGTTCTGCATCTATCTCATTTTTCAATGAATGCGTATATTCGTATTTAATAGAATACGTCGTATGAAAAATATCGCCTTTGTCTTCTATATAACTTAACTCTTTTTTCGAGTCGCAGCTTATCAGATAAAAAATAGAAACGAGTATAATAATATTACGCATAATCTTCAATTGTTGTTTCTCTAAATGGTTTTTATTCAAAATTGCATTCAAGTGATTACAATGCAACAAAAATCAAAATTACACATATTAAACATTTCTTAAGAAAAAAAGCACTTTTTTTTCAAGAAAAGAATTAGTGATGTTAATTTTATTACCGTTATTTGTACTAATTGTTCGATCTAATATTTCTAAGTACTAAAAACACATAATGAATCTCAAAAGAACTACTAAAGATTCTTCTGAAAAGAAGAGTAAAAAGAAATTTTTTAAACGTAAATCATTCTATCTATTTTTAGGATTATTCTTAGGTATAACTATCGTTGTATCGCTGTATCAAACTTCCGTTTATTTTTCTACCGACGAATCGTGTATGATGTGCCATGTACATCCACACGTTGAAGAAAGCTGGAAATTATCTTCGCATGTAAACAATGGAAGTGGTGTAAAAGTACATTGTGTCGATTGCCATCTCCCCCCAAAAAGCCATACTTGGGATCACTATACAGCAAAAGCTAAATTAGGGATAAGAGATGTATGGGGATACCTTACGAAAGACAGTACGGATTTCGATTGGGAAAGAATGTCTGAACTGGATTATGCAGTTACATATATTCCAAATGAATCATGTAAAGAATGCCATCAGAATTTGTTTCCCCAAGGAATTTCGGACGATGCTATCACAGCACATTTATATTACGAAGAAAATGAGAAAAAGCTAAACCTGCAATGTATCAGTTGCCATCTGGATGTAGGACATCATAACCCAAACTATGTACACGGAAAAATGGCCGGCGTACCCGGATTTGGCGGATCGTCGAATAGTGCAGCTCCCGATACAAGCGCATACTTTAAGACTGCTACTCCGATTACTAAATTTGAAAATTTTGACGAACAAATACCGGGTACACCATTATCGTTCAAGATGGTGGCTATCGATGGCGGTTCGTTCAAAATGGGCAGCACCGATAAAGAACCTTTCCATAAGGAAGATGAAGCGCCTGTGCGTAATGTAACTTTAAGCCCATTCTACATGGCAGAAGTAGAAATTACATGGGATTTGTATTGGGCATTCTATGCCAATACGATGAGCGAAGGTCGTACCCCTCCCGAAATGGTATTTGCAAATAATAACAACCCGAATGTAGATGCTATATCGGGGCCTACTCCACCGTTCGGATTCCCAGACCAAGGTTGGGGCGGAGGCGATCGTCCTGCTATTACAATGACACATTATGCAGCCGAAACATTCTGCCAATGGCTATCAAAGAAAACAGGCAAAAAATACAGGTTACCTACCGAAGCCGAGTGGGAATATGCGGCACGTGGTGGCACCGAAACTCCGTATTTCTTCCCCGGCAATCCAAAAGATTTTTCCGATCAGGGATTCTGGCGTAAGTTCTTTGATGCAGACACTGAAGGTATCTCTTCGTTTGTAATCTATAACAAAAACAGCAAAAATAAAACACAAGAGCCATCGACCGTCAAAGCAAATCCATTCGGGTTGAAAAACATGCTGGGCAACGTAATGGAATATTGCGCCGATAAATATGATGCGCAAGCTTACAGCAAAAGAGGAGAAAATGTAACCAATCCTATTAGTACAGAAGGCACAGAATGGGTTGTGCGCGGAGGAAATTACACATCCGATGCTGCCGATGTACGAAGTGCAGCCCGAGATTATACTAAACACGACACATGGCTGAAAACAGATCCTCAACAACCTAAAAGTATATGGTGGTATTCCGATATTCGTGGTATCGGTTTTCGAGTAGTATGTGAATCTAATATCTAAGTTTGTAGTTTAATAAATTGATAAAATTAAAATTTCAAAATATAATTATAAATGAAAAAGGAAAACAAAATCAGCAGAAGATCTTTCTTGAAGAATTCTGCACTTGTAGGAGTGTTAGGAACAATGGGAACAGGTGGTGCTGCCCTGTTAACATCATGTGGCGGTAAAACCGAAATCAAACTTCAACCATTGAAGGAAGCAGGAACATATTATCTGCCCGACTTGATGGACATAGCGAAGGATGGTAAAGAACTCAAAGCTGGTGTGATTGGCTGTGGTGGACGTGGCTCAGGTGCTGCATTCGATTTCTTAAGTGCAGGCAATGGTGTTACCATTGTTGCCCTAGCTGATACATTTAAAGACCGTGTAGATGGCTTAGCCGATAACCTCAAAAAAGAAAAAGGGATTGATATTCCTGAAAATATGCGTTTCGTAGGATTAGATGCCTATAAACAAGTTATCGACAGCGGGGTAGATGTTGTACTTATTGCAACTCCTCCTGTATTTCGCCCTATACATTTTCAATATGCTACGGAAAAGAACAAACATTCTTTCCTTGAAAAACCAATTTGTGTAGATCCTGTAGGCTACCGTACTATTATGGTTACTTCAAAACAAGCTCAGGCTAAAAATCTATGTGTAGTAACAGGTACGCAACGCCATCACCAACGTAATTATGTAGAATCATACAAAAAAATTATGGATGGAACTATCGGTGAAATTACCGGCGGTGTAGTTTACTGGAATCAATCGATGCTTTGGTACAAAGAACGCCAAAGTGGATGGAGCGATTGCGAATGGATGATAAAAGACTGGGTAAACTGGAAATGGCTTTCGGGCGACCATATCGTAGAACAACATGTACACAATATCGATGTATTTACATGGTTCAGCGGATTGAAACCTCTTAAAGCTACCGGTTTTGGTTCTCGCCAACGCCGCGTTACAGGAGACCAATACGATAATTTCAGTATCGATTTCGAGATGGAAAACGGAGTTCACCTGCATAGCATGTCCCGCCAGATAGATGGTTGTGCCAACAATGTAAGTGAGTTTATACAAGGAACAAAAGGTTCTTGGTCTACAGCTAACAACGAGACTGTGATCAAAGATTTAGCAGGTAATGTAGTTTGGAAATTTGATGCCGAGGCTGAAAAATTAAACTTCAAGCAAACTAATCCGTATGTACTAGAGCATGTAAATCTTATCAACCATATCCGTAGCAATAAACCTATCGATCAGGCATCGGAAACTGCTGTATCGAATATGGCGGCAATTATGGGACGCGAATCGGCTTACACCGGTGCTGAAACGACTTGGGAGGGAATGACCGCTTCTCCACTTGACTATACTCCGAAAGATTTGAATATGGGTAAAATGGATATGAAAACATTCGTAGTGCCTGTTCCGGGAAAACCACTCGATAATAAATAATACAGAATATGACACTAGACAGAAGAAATTTTCTAAAAAGGTCTTTATCAGGTGCCGCACTCTTAACATTGAGTGGAACGGCAGCAGCAATTAGCTCATGCAATACTGCGGCTAATGATAAAAATGCAATTGGCAAAAACACCAAGGCGCAATTAAACCTTTCTTTTCAGGAAGGTACTGCTCCCGGTGAAAGTCTGAACGAAAAGTTCGATTACATGGAAAAACTAGGCATTGTAGGTTTCGAACCCAATGGTGGTGGTCTTGGCGGTCGTGTGAAAGAAATCAAACAAGCTCTTAATGGTCGTAACATTAAAGTTAGTGCCATTTGTGCCGGATTCAAAGGCTTTATACTTTCTACCGATCCTGCTATCAGAAAACAATGTATGGATACGATGAAAGAAATAATAGTGCCTGCCGGTGAACTTGGTTCGACAGGTGTTATTATTGTTCCCGGATTTAATGGACAAGTTCCAGCCCTTCCTCACACAATGGAAACCCGTAACTTCTTATGTGAGCAATTTAACGAAATGGGCACATTTGCCGTTCAGCATGGTACAACTGTTATTTTCGAACCATTGAACAGACAAGAGGCCTTCTATCTGCGACAAGTTGCAGATGCTGCATCGATATGCCGCGATATTAATAATCCCGGAGTGCGATGTATGGGTGACTTCTGGCACATGACAGCCGAAGAAACATGCGATATGGGAGCTTTCCTTTCAGGAGGAGAATACTTGCAACATGTACATGTAGCCAGCCGTAAGCGTAGGAGTATGCCGGGTGAAGATGGTGAAGCCGATAACTATATCGACGGATTCAAAGGACTCAAAATGCTTGGGTACGACAAATATGTAAGCTACGAATGTGGTTGTCAAGGCGATCGTAATATAGTACTTCCCGCTTCGGTCAAATTACTTCGCGATCAATGGGAAAAAGCATAAATACAATTTCAAGTATAAAATAAATATGTAAATGAGTGAAGTGATGCTAAAACATCCTTCACTCTTTACATTTATAATTAATATTCTCATATTCAACATAGAACTGAATGGAAATAAAAGCAGCTATCTCCCGGATAACATCTTCATATAAAACATCGATCGTCCTGCTTCTTATCTATGCTGTAGGACTAGCATTCGCCACCCTTTTCGAAAAACATTTCGGCACGCTTGCTGCAAAGATGATGTTTTACTACTCTCCGCTTTTTCTTTTATTACAGTTCTTTTTAGTTGTAAATCTTGTATCTGTAACCATAAAATACAGGCTTTATAAAACAAGCAGCTGGGGGTTTATAGTTACTCATGCTGCTTTTATTATAATTCTTGCAGGCGCACTTACAACCCACCTATTCAGCGAAGAGGGAACTATCCATATTCGCGAAAATGAGACGAGCGACCGCATGCTTATTCAGACTAACAGAGGTGACAATTTTCATACACTACCATTCAGTCTCGAACTTAAAAAATTTACATTAACACGCTACCCCGGTTCTTCAAGTCCATCCTCTTTCGAAAGCACACTTATAATCCACGTAGATGGCAAATCGGAAGAAAGAAAGGTATCGATGAATAACATTCTCGATATAAAGGGATACCGCCTTTTTCAGGCTTCGTACGATACCGATGAGATGGGAACTATATTATCTGTCAATAAAGATGTTGCAGGGCGTAATATCACTTACACGGGCTACTGCATGCTGGTAATCGGTTTTATTCTTTGCTTCGTTAGAAAAGATTCCCGACTTCGCCAATTAAGCCGCCACTTAAAACAGTTAAGGAACGCACCTACGCTGATCATTCTGACGTTCATTTTATCAACAATCTCATTATCAGCAAATACACATAAAGATTCATCCAATATTGTAGATGTACTTCAAAAAAATAAAGCGAGTGCCGAACATGCAGCCCTATTCGGAGCATTACCTATGCAATCGCGAGACGGACGAATGGAACCGATAAATACATTCTCCTCCGAAATTCTTCGTAAGCTACATAGTTCAAATAAAATGGGCGAACTCAACTCCGATCAGTTTCTTATCAGTTTACTGACCTTCTCCGAAATGTGGATACATGTTCCATTTATTTCAAACAAAAATAATGATATAGCTGCTTACTATAAGCTGACAGAGAAAGAACTCGCCTATATCGAATTATTTGACGAAAACGGTAACTATAAGCTGCAAGACAAGTTGGAAGAAGCATTCAACAAGCCGCAGAACATGCGTAATAAGTTTGATAAAGACTTGATAAAACTAGACGAGCGTGTGAATATTTTTCATCAGTTGGTTAATTTCAAAATGCTGAATATATTCCCAAAAGAAAATGACCCTAATCACAAATGGTATTCGCCGGGTGATGATCTTTCTGAATTCCCGACGAAAGACTCTGTCTTCGTTTCAAATGCGATGACACAGTATCTTAGGAATGTTCAGACAGGTCTACAAACAGCAGATTGGGAAAAAGCAGAAGAAATGCTTATCAAAATCAATATTTATCAACAGGAAAAAAGCAATACATTAGAAATCAATCAAAAGAAAATAAAAGCGGAAGTAACTTATAATAATCTCGATATTTTCCGCCTCTGCAAAAAGTTTTATCTGATATTAGGCGGAATCCTGTTAGCCATATCGTTTACATCATTCTTCAGAAAACAGAAATGGATAACATGGGCTATCCGTTTCTTGACTGCTGCTATTGCTATTTGTTTACTTTTCCATATTTTCGGCATGGGTATGCGATGGTATATTGCAGGCTATGCACCTTGGAGCAATTCGTATGAAACAATGATATATGTGTCTTCGATATGTGTACTGGGCGGATTGGTTTTCGTTCGCCAGAATCCAATAATATTTGCATTGGCGACTTTGTTCGGAGGAATTATTCTTTTTGTTTCGGGACTTAACTGGATGGATCCGCAAATCAGCCCTTTAGTTCCTGTACTTAAGTCACCATGGCTAATGATACATGTAGCTGTTATTGTTGCTGCTTATGGATTTTTCGGCATCAGTTTTCTATTAGGAATAACCAACACGGTTATGCTGTTAATCCAGAAAAAGAATAAATCATCCGTTTTATCTAATAATATCCAAGAGTTTAGTATTGTAAACGAAATGTCTCTTCTAATAGGCATCGCACTTATGACAATCGGCACATTTCTTGGCGCCGTATGGGCAAACGAATCGTGGGGACGCTATTGGGGATGGGATCCTAAAGAAACATGGGCATTGATAACTATTGTCGTTTATGCCATAGTTACCCACCTGCGTTTAATTAAACAATGGGATAAGTTATGGTTATTTAATCTATTATCTGCCATCGCTTTTCTAACAGTGCTTATGACTTATTTCGGTGTGAACTATTATCTGAGCGGAATGCATTCTTACGGGTAATGAAAATAATTTGTAGCTTGATAAAAGCATAAAAGAAAAGCGGCTACTATTCGAATAGTAACCGCTTTTGTTTGTGTAGCGAGACGGGGAATTGAACCCCGGACCTCATGATTATGAATCACTATTATTTAATAAATAAACAGTAAATAACTATAATTAAATATCTGTATATTATGTATTTATGTGGTTTTTGCTGTTAATCTATAATTGTTATTTACTGTTTTATTTTGTCTTTATTTGTGAGTTGTGGGGCAAATTTGTGGGGCAATTAAAAAATGAATCACAAAACATAATTTATTTCTATATAAATAGTTATAAGATATTTCGAGAGTTAATCTTGAAGTTAAAATCATAATTAATATATTTGTGGGGCAAATATAATAACAAAGGCTATGAATCTTAAAAAATTTGACAATAATGTTACTGCTAACATCAGGCCGGATAAACGAACTCTAAATAAGGCAGGGAAGCATCCGGTTAAACTTTTTATAACCTCTCAGAGAAATAAAAAAGTGTATGCTATCGGCATGGATATAGCACCTGATGATTGGGTTAAAATGCAATCGACCAACCTAAAAGACAAGAATCTGATTGAGCGTAAAAAAGAAGTAGAGGCAATTAGAACAAAAGCAGCGAAAATCATTAAGCAGCTTGGTGATAACTTTACCTATGAACTATTTGAACAACTAATGTGTATAATATAATTGAAAAGTAGTCCACTTAGTAATTGAAAAGTATACCACTAAGTGTCTCGGATGAGATTGGCTAAAGATATTTATTCTTCATCAGGTTGTAACATTTTTTTAGTTTCTTTAACTCTGTACGACTGTCCATTCATGTTGATAAGGTAT